>JBLHGU010000018.1:0-48643 GCA_047615875.1 Parasphingorhabdus sp. | reverse complement strand
ATTTCGACGGCTCTTGCTACTCATAGACTCGGTGATGAGAGTTTTATGATTGTATTTTTATTAAGCAAATGTCGAATTTACTGGGCAGGTACAGAAGTCTCATCCCACTTTGCCGGTCAAATGGAGGGAGCCGTCCGGTCAGCCGAAACAGCTGTTGAAGTAATCAAAACTTTGATGTTCGACGAATAAATTGGCTAGATTTAAAACACCGAATCTATCGAAATTATTCTGGGGGAAATTCGCTGGCAGAATAAAGTTCTTGGGTAGGAACTAACCTACTACGATACCCTATGTAGTTCGTTGCATTTGCAAAATTAGAGTCAAGCTCAAGCTTCCAACATGCTATTTTTTGCCGCCACGCTTCTTGCCAGTCTTTTTCGGTGGCGGAGTTTCTCGCACTTTACGATCTTCGTCTTTATTGGCGGTTAATAGTTTACGCACCATGTCTGGTTCTAAATTCATGTAGTTACCCGACTTTAGTGTTCGGGATAATACTATGGGACCGTAACGAACTCGCAACAGACGACTTACGCGATAACCGCCAGCTTCCCACATTCTGCGTACCTCGCGATAGCGACCTTCGCGAATAACTACTCGATACCAACGATTCGTACCTTCTCCACCTTCGTAGTCCACTGATTCGAAACGCGCCTTTTTGCCATCAAGATCTATGCCCTGGCGCAAGTCACGTAGAAAATCCTTATCAACTTCTCCTTGCACACGACAGCGGTATTCACGATCAATCTCTGAAGATGGGTGAGTTAATTTATTCGCTAACATGCCGTCTGTGGTGAACAACAGTAAGCCACTGGTATTAAAATCGAGTCGACCAATAGAGATCCACCGGCCATTGCGAAGTTTTGGCAGGTTCTCAAATACTGTTGGGCGTTTCCCCGGGTCCGAGCGACTGCAAATTTGTCCAGTGGGTTTGTGATAGGCCAACACCCGCATGTTTTTTTCAGGCTTTATTCTTATTGATTTGCCATCGAGCATAATTCGACAATTAGCGGTAACTTGCTGGCCCAACTCTGCAACCCGACCATTAACACTAATTTTGCCTTCTCTGATCCAGTCCTCGATCTGTCGCCGCGAGCCAGCACCAGTTTGTGCTAGAACTTTTTGCAGGCGATCTGTAGGCCCTTTAGCTATTGATTTCTTCATCCACTTCCACAGTCGTGTCGGTTACATTATGAGTTCTTTCTGACGGCTGTAAGCCGTCTTCCTGTTCTTCCTGCTCTTCCTGCTCTTCAGATTCTGATTTATCTGAGGTGGTGTCTTCGCCTTCAGAATTTTCCAATTGACTCTCGTCTTCTGTATTCAATTCCAGAGGAAGCTGGATATTCTGGTCTCGCGCAATATCTGCTAAATCCCGCTGCTCAATCAGCACCGGGAGTTCCTTTAATGATTCGAGATTGAAGTAACCTAAAAACTCTGGTGTCGTTCCATATAATCCAGGATGACCCGGTACGTCTCGCACGCCAACCTGCTTAACCCAGTCGCGTTCCTGCAGAACTCGCATGATGTCACTGGATACTGCGACGCCGCGTATCTCTTCGATATCGCCTCGGGTAACGGGTTGTCGATAGGCGACAATGGCCAGGGTTTCCAGCATGGCTCGGGAATATTTGGGCGGCCGTCCTTCATTGAGCTTGCGTAACCAGAGTGCCAGGTTGTCACGGGTCTGATAACGAAAACCCGAACCGACCTGTTTCAACTCAACTCCGCGGTCTTCACAGTCTTGCTGCAATTCAATAATAGCCTGACTAATCTCTTCTTTAGCCGGGCAGGCTTCTTCGGGGAATAGCGACAAAATTTGCCGCACGCTTAACGGTGCATCGGCGGCCATTACGGCAGCCTCTACAATATGTTTTAAAGTGTCCTG
Organism: Parasphingorhabdus sp.; assembly: GCA_047615875.1. Taxonomy (GTDB): domain Bacteria; phylum Pseudomonadota; class Gammaproteobacteria; order Arenicellales; family CAJQKF01; genus JBLHGU01. The sequence continues at coordinate 46,761 of JBLHGU010000018.1, read as the reverse complement.
ATTAACGCTCACTATTCGATACTCTGAATATGGATGGGGGCAAGTGGTTCATTTTGAGTAATGTGTAGCATGTTATCTTTTGATAACTCCAAAATGGCAACAAAGCTCACTACCAATCCCATACGCCCCTCGGTTGCAGTAAATAATTCAGACAAACGCAGATAGCGTTTGGAATTTAGTTTATCCAGTATGTGAGTCATACGCTCGCGCAAAGAAAGCGTCTCCCGCTCAACAACAAAATGCTTCTGCCGATCGACGGTTAACATGACATTTCGATAAGCCTGCACCAACTGATCGAGGTCTACCTCAACCTCAAGTTTCTCAGGATTAAAGTCCTCAAAGCGGGCATGAGCCACAAATAGATCGCGCTCTTCGCGAGGTCTTTCGTCCAGTTCCAGCGCTGCTTCGCGAAACCTTTCATACTCCTGCAGTCGTCGCACGAGTGCGGCACGCGGATCTTCTTCATCTTCCAGGCTTTCTGACTCTCGATGAATCAGCATACGGGACTTTATCTCCGCAAGCATGGCGGCCATTAGCAAATACTCTGCCGCAAGGTCCAGTCGTATGCGTCGCATTACTTCGACATATTCCATATATTGCCGTGTTATCTCAGCAACTGGAATATCCAAAATATCAAGATTGTGCTTTCGAATCAGATACAGCAGTAGGTCAAGAGGGCCTTGAAACGACTCCAGGATAACCTCCAGAGCATCTGGAGGAATAAACAAATCCTGTGGCCATTTCTCAAACACCTCGCCTCTTACAATGGCTTGGCGCTCAGATACTTCTGCAACATCTTTCCCTTCAGGTACCGCAACCTGTTCGGGTTGCGGTGTTGGCTCAGAGTTAGCTGGCTGCGTGTTATCAACCGCAGCCATTAGTTATAGTCCAAACCCATCACATTGCGCACTTCTTCCATTGTATCTTCAGCCACTTCCCGCGCTCTCTCACAACCATCAGCAATTAACTTCTTAACCAGAGTTGGATCTTCTGTATAGGGTTCTGCGCGTTGGGCAATTTGCTTCTGCTCCTTTAGCACTTCATCAATGAGCGGTTGCTTACAATCTATACAGCCAATACCCGCGGTACGACAACCTTCAACGATCCAGTCTGTTACGTCTTTACTGCTGTAAATTTTATGCAGATCCCAGACTGGGCACTTTTCTGGGTTACCTGGGTCATTACGTCGAACTCTTGCGGGGTCAGTAGGCATTGAGCGAATTTTAGATTCAATCCGCACAGGGTCGTCTCGCATGAATATGGTATTACCATAAGACTTAGACATCTTCTGACCATCTAGCCCAGGCATTTTTGACGCAGGCGTTAATAAGGCCTCCGGCTCCGGCAATATTATTCTTCCACCGCCTTCCAGAAAGCCATACAGGCGTTCCTTGTCCCCGAGAGTGACGTTTTGCTGGTCATTTAACATCGCTCTGGCCTTGTCCAGGGCGGCCTCATCACCTTGCTCTGTATAGGCCTGACGCATCTTACGATACAGTTTGGCAGCCTTCTTACCCATCTTGTTTATAGCGGCCTCTGCTTTCTCTTCGTAATCACTCTCTCTTCCATAGATGTAATTAAAGCGGCGGGCTATTTCCCGGGTTAATTCAACATGCGGAACCTGATCTTCACCAACCGGTACTCTAGATGCTCGATAAATCAAGATATCCGCTGCTTGCAGCACGGGGTAACCCAGAAAACCATGGGTGGAAAGATCCCGTTCGCTCAGCTTTTCCTGTTGATCCTTAAAGCTTGGCACTCTTTCAAGCCAGCTCAAGGGGGTAATCATCGAAAGCAATAAATTAAGCTCTGCATGCTCTGGCACACGTGACTGGATAAATAGCGTGGCGCGACCTGGGTCAACACCCGCTGCCAGCCAATCCACCACCATTTCCCAGACATGACCGCCAACTTCATCGGAGTCCTCATAGTGAGTAGTCAGAGCATGCCAGTCTGCAACAAAGAAGAAGCTTTCAAATTCATGTTGCAGTTCGATCCAGTTTTTTAACACCCCATGATAATGTCCTAGATGCAGTCGACCAGTGGGTCGCATGCCAGACAGGACTCGGGAAGGTGCTCCCGGTAAATTCATTGTTTGCCCTCGCAGGTATATTAGTTAGTAAAGCTCTATTCAATTCATCGTGAATTGCCAGAGCGGTGAAAATAAAAATTGTGATTTTCATTTCCACCCATTTTCAATCACTTAAGGTAATCGAAAATGTCGACGCATCCTTGCACCGATATAAAGTCTGAATAAATCAGAGTTTCCACCATAGTTATTACTCAAACTGGCTTACATCACCGCGCCCGTGGCGCAGGATTTGCACTTCGTCGCCGCTTAGATCAACCACCGTTGTGGGCTCTACTTCACAGGGCCCGCCATCGATTACAACGTCTAATTCTTTTTCAAGCTTATCGCGAATTTCCAGTGCGTCATTCTCTGGTAGGTCAGAGCCTGGCAATATAAGTGTCGAACTCATAATTGGTTCGCCTAGTTCTTCCAGCAACATTTTCACGATAGGAAAATCCGGAACTCGGATGCCAATTGTTTTTCGTTTGGGATGTTGTAAACGCCGTGGAACTTCTTTGCTAGCGCTGAGAATAAAAGTGTAAGGACCGGGTGTACAAGCTTTGATTAATCGAAATGTGGTGTTATCGAATTTAGCGTAAACCGCTATATCGGACAAGGCCTGACACACCAGAGTAAAGTTGTGCTGATCATCCAGATGGCGAATTCGTCTGATCTGTTCTACAGCATTCTTATTGCCAATGCTACAGCCCAGTGCATAGCTGGAATCTGTAGGATAGGCAATCACGCCACCTTGTTGAATAATTTCCACCGCACGACGCACCAGACGCAGCTGAGGATGGGAAGGATGTACTTCAAAGTATTGGGCCATTAGTCTACGCGCTCTGCAAATTTTCTGGATCAGGCCATGCTTCTACAGCGTCGACAATCTGATCCTGTACCTGGTTTAAAAGATCCTGAACTGCACCTTTACCCGGAATACACATATCAGGTTGTAAAGTGAAAAGTGGTTCAAGAACAAAACGTCGCTGATGCATTCTGGGGTGCGGCAAGGTTAAATAATCTGACACCTGAACGAGGTCATCAAACAACAACAAATCAATGTCTATGCTTCTTGGTCCAAATTGATTGTCGTCCCTAACTCGATGCAACGCTGTTTCGGTGGTTTGCATAAATCCTAAAAGATCTTCTGCACCCAGATTGGTTGAAATTCGAACCACGGCATTCAAAAAATCGGCTTGACCTGCAAATCCGATTGGCGCTGTTTTATAGAGTGATGATTTTACATCAACACATATATCTGCATGGTCGCGCAAATGGTCTAGCGCCTGGTTCATCGTGCACAGCACGTCACCAAGATTGCCACCCAATCCTATCCAGGCCTTGTGCTTCATTTTACTGTTGACTGGTACGTCTTGGCCGACGCTTGCGACCCGAACCACCCTGCTTGGGACGCAACTCGTCAATCATCTCCTTTCGGCCATCTTCGTCCAGTTCCTGAATTCGAGTCCACCATTCGGTTTGATCTGCCGAAACTTCACCATTGAGCTCACGGAGTAATAAGAAGTCATAGGCTGCACGAAATCGACGACTTTCCAGCATGCCCTTGACCATTTTCGGCCGTGGATCAATCATTCGCTGAGAGATTTCCCAGATTTCACGCATAACAGTTGAGATTCGACGCGGAATAGCAATCGTCTGACATTGCTCGGCGATTACGCCTTCAGATAGTTGAATTAATGCCTGTAATGAGGACACATTACTATCACGGTTATTGATCTTACGTAGCACTGGTAACCAAAGAAGCGCCGCAAAAAGAAACGCCGCGATAACTGGCTTATTCTGCTGAATTCGTTCGTCTGTATTTTGCAGAGCGGTCTGAATTATTGCTGGCAATTCAGGTTGTTTGAGATCCTCGGCAAGTACCGGGAACAACACCTCAAACGTACGATACTCTTGCAACAATTCTCCACATCGAAGCCCAAAGCCCTGCTGAAACAGTTTAAGCACTTCATCAAATAATCTGGCAGGTGGGATATCACCGAGCAAATGAATGGAGCTATGTACGGCGGTTTCAGTGGCTGGCTCGAGTACAAATTTGAGCTTCGCACGAAAGCGGATGGCCCGGAGCACCCGAACTGGATCATCACGCAGGCGTTTTTCTGGATCGCCAATAATACGCAACACGCCTTGTTCCATGTCGCTCAGTCCATCGGCTAAATCTATACCCTCATTATCAGTGGGGTCGTAGTACAAAGCATTAACAGTGAAATCCCGGCGTAAGGCATCACTTTCTAAATCGCCATACTCGTTATCGTCGAGAATTCTTCCGCTTGCTGCTCGTTCTATATCATCTTCAGATTCGTGGGGGTGTCGAAATGTTGTGACTTCTATAACTTCTCGACCTTCGCGAACATGAACGATTTTAAAACGCCGGCCAATTATGCGTGCTCGACGAAATACTTCGCGAACCTGCTCTGGTGTAGCGCTGGTAGCAACATCATAGTCTTTAGGATGACCACCAAGAAGGAGATCACGAACACAGCCACCCACTAAATAGGCTTCATAGCCTGCCCGTTGCAGTCGTTGCGTTATGGAAACGGCTGCCGGACTTAGACTACGGGGATCTATAGTTGGTTCTGAGGAGTTTACTGACTGGGGGGATTCCAAAGAAATGGACACCAAAAGTTTTGTAAGGAGATAGCAGAATCGCCATCGGTTTATGCTAATATCCGCGTAGTTTACACTATCTCCTGCTTTAGAATGCTCCCTTCGTCTAGTGGTTAGGACGCTGGCCTCTCACGCCGGTAACAGGGGTTCGAATCCCCTAGGGAGTACCATATCTCCGCACTTGGCATAACATAAGCAAAACCGTGCTTTTACTTAGGATAAGTTTAAGTACAATTTAGTTGGGATAGTGTAACACCCTGGCAATCTTGATCAGGGATTTTGAGCTCCACAGTTTGCGTTTTCTATATAGAATTTCGCCTTCAATAAAAGCGAAAAATGCTCAGCATGATTTACAATATGCGGGTTTGCTTCGTATTTATACCGTTCTGCCCAATTGCTTATAATTTGGCAGAATTCGTGTGCAGCCCTAAACGTACAGCAGATACTATTTTTTGAGACGAGTCTACATGCTAAACTTGCACCTCAGAAACCCCTCGGAACTAATTGAAACTTAATCGATAATATGCGCACATCACGTTTTCTTCTCGCCACCCTCAAGGAAACCCCTTCTGATGCTGAGGTTCTCAGCCACCAATTAATGCTACGCGCAGGATTAATACGCCGCGTTGCCGCAGGCGTTTATAACTGGTTGCCTATGGGCCTTCGCGTTGTTCGCAATGTTGAAAAGATTGTTCGCCGGGAAATGAACAACGCTGGCGCACAAGAGATTTTAATGCCAACCGTTCAGCCTGCCGAGTTATGGCAGGAATCTGGAAGGTGGGATGATTATGGGCCTGAACTATTGAGATTAAAGGATCGCCATCAACGGGATTTTTGCTTAGGCCCAACCCATGAAGAAGTTGTGACCACCATTGCGAAAAATGAAATTCGTAGCTACCGTCAACTTCCCACCAACCTTTATCAGATTCAAACCAAGTTTCGTGATGAAATTCGACCACGCTTCGGTGTAATGCGGGGCCGCGAATTTATTATGAAGGATGCCTATTCCTTTGATCTGAGTCCCGCAGGCATGGGAGAAGCTTATGAGGTAATGCGTGCAGCTTACGTTCGTATCTTTGAGAGTCTTGGACTGGATGCACGCGCGGTCGAAGCAGATAGCGGAGCCATAGGCGGAAACTTTTCCCATGAATTTCACGTGCTAGCTGATTCAGGTGAAGATGGAATCGCAATTTGTGACGCTGCAAATTTTGCCGCAAATGTTGAGACCATCTCATGCGAAGCATCTTCTGAGGCGCGTGCCAAATTCGCTCAAGCAATGCAAAAAGTCGCTACACCAGGACAACACACTATTAGTGATTTGGCTGAATTTTTGAGCATCAGTTCGCAGCAAACATTGAAGACACTGGTTGTTGAAGGTGATGTTGCACCAATAGCATTGGTGATTCGCGGCGACCATGAATTAAATTCTATCAAAGCGGAGAAAATTGAAGGTCTAAAAACGCCGCTACAAATGGCTTCTGCCGACAGCATAAAACAAGCCTGCGGTGCAGAGCCTGGATCAATTGGCCCAGTGAATACAACTCTGCGTGTCGTTGCAGACTTCAGTACGGCCAATATGACCGACTTTGTTTGTGGCGCAAATGAGGATGACCATCACCTGACCGGAGTTAATTGGGGACGTGACTTGCCTGAGCCAGAATTTGTCGATCTTCGCAAGGCGGTCCAGGGTGACCCCTGCCCCACAGACACCAGCAAAACGCTAGACATTCGTCGCGGTATCGAGGTTGGACACATCTTTCAGCTCGGGACAAAATATAGTGAATGTCTGCAGGCTACTTGTCTAGATGATCAGGGCAAACCTCAGCCACTTTATATGGGCTGTTATGGCATAGGCATAACCCGTGTAGTCGCCGCTGCAATTGAACAGAATCACGATGACAATGGCATTATCTGGCCCGATAGCATTGCACCATTTGATGTATGTCTGGTGGCTATTGGTTATCAAAAATCTGAGCTGGTATCCAGCGCCGTAGATAAGCTATACGAACAACTTAAGGCCGAAGGCTTTGAAGTATTGCTAGATGATCGAAAAGAACGACCCGGCGTCATGTTCTCAGAAATGGATCTGATTGGCATTCCGCATCGAATAGTTATCGGCGAGCGAAGCCTTAAGGGCAACATGGTAGAGTACAAAAATCGCCGCAGTGGTGAATCCATGGACGTGCCACTGGATTCGCTATTAGAAACACTGACGACTCTTAGAGAAAAGTGATTAGATTACGACGCATTCTGGTTTTATTTTGCTTATTGGCTGTAATTAATACAGCCAATGCAGACCAGCGTCTAGAACTTGCGTTAGCCCAGGCAGCACAACAGGCAGACAGCTTTGCGGATGAGACAGTGGCCTATAATTGGCTTAAAAAAATGTCTCGACGATTACGTTATCAAATACCCAACCCCTTCTATCGCACTGAGTTACTGCGTCTGGTACATCAAGAGGCGATACGTTCCGATTTGCCAGCAGAACTGGTAATGGCGGTGATTCAGGTCGAGAGTTCATTTAACCGCTACGCGGTATCCAATGTTGGCGCCCGAGGCTTAATGCAACTCATGCCATTCTGGATAAAAGAAATTGGTCATCCCCACGACGATCTCTTCAATCCGGCAACTAATCTACGTTATGGCTGCATGATTCTGAAAAACTATGTGCGTCAAAGTAAAGGCAATCTCGATCGCGCACTCAGCATGTATCATGGTTCTCTACAGCAGCGTTCCTATGCAATAAAGGTTCGCCGGCTAATGAAGCAGCTGTTGGTAGGCTAACGAATCTTAAATTCTGCCGGTGTTTCATCATCCAGCAGGAAAGTTTCTACTCTAACTACGTCGGCTCCAGGTGGTCCCTGTTGAAGCCATGCACTTAGTTGAGCAATAGCACTTTCATCTCCAAAAGCGCATACCTCAACAGATCCATCTGTAAGATTTTTACAGTAGCCAGTTAACTCAAGTTGCCGAGCCACTCTCAAGGTGGACCAACGGAAACCAACCCCTTGCACCACACCACATACCAGAAACATCTTCCCGGCCATTTTGCACCTCTATGCATTCCACAATTAAGTCGATAAATACCGATCCGCGAACAACTTGCTGGTTCTACATTTTTAGTTAGAAGAGCTAGTTTAGTTAAAATGAAACCATCGCAATACGCCCAGGCACCACTTGTTCGTTTGCACTAATAAATGAAACAAAAATAACGTAATCAGATGTGGGTGCCTCTGTTTGCGGATATTTTATGGCAGTAATTTTACCTGCAATAGACAACCCGGCAATTGCCACATTAGCATCCGAGCCTATTTCAACGCCCGGCATTTTCTCCGCCGACACATTAACCCTGATTGTGAAATGCTCACGACGGGCTATGCTCATCAATCGGGGCGCAGAGGAAGTGGCATTAACATACTCACCAGTAGTGGCAAATAATTCAATAGCAACGCCATCAAATGGTGCCTTAACTGAAGCCAACGCCTTGCGATATTTGGCTCCCGCTAACGATGCGTTGGCAATCTCATAGTTTGCTCTTGCTTTGGCCAGGGTCAGATCTGCCTGATCCATTTCCACCAATGCCATTGAACCCTCATCGAACAGTTCCTGGTTTCGTCCGTGGGCTTTTTCAGATTCTTGAAATGCCAACGATGCTGCAGAAAAAACTTCCCTTTGGGTTATCACTTGAGTATCAAATGGTCTCTGATCTAACGCGATCAGGGTTTCTCCCTGGTCAAATTCTCGCCCCAGCGAGTAACCGATTTTCTCGACCACACCAGACACGCCAGCAGTAATCGTTCTCTGCTGCCCCCATCCTACTACCCCTTCATAGGACGATTGGCCGGCCAAAGCCGATGTTGAAAATAGCAGGAAAATAGTTGATAGAAATGATTTTCTTAAAAAAATATGGATATCGGGTTTCACTAATTTATAACTCCAGCGTTAGTATTCTCTGAAATTGACAGAGGTAAGCCTCGCATTAAATCCAGGCGTAACCACAGGCGAACCTGCTTATATTCATAGGTGGCAACTTGCCAAACAGCGTCTGCCAACTTCGCCTGAGAATCACCCAGATCAGCACGAACTTCCAGCTCATACAAAGTTCGACTTCGATCAAGATACAGATCCCGATAGGCCTCCTCTGTACTAGCCGCTTTTAACTCAGTTTGCACAACAGCAAGTTCTTGAACCAGCTCCAGCACTTGCTGTCTGAACATATATTCTAGTTGTCTCAAGCTAGCCTTCGCATCGAGTAAATCAGCTTCTGCTAAAACCAGGGCAGCGGCACTACTGGTGCCCCCAGTTATCGGGAAAACCATTTCAAGAGAAGCGCGAAAACGATCTCGACCACTGCCAATATTTCTTTCATATTCACTGGCCTCGAATCTTGCGCTCAGAGTGGGTCGCGCTGCAAGTTTGACACTCTTCACAGATTGCTTTGCGGCTTGTAGCACTAGCTTAGCTGACTGCATCAGTGGGTGATTATCAAGAACTTGCAACATGAGTTCATCATATTCAGGCAAATGGCGCTTAAATCCATCTATGTCTGGAGTCACGATATCACTAGCCAGCTCCCCTGGCCTGCCCATTGCCAGAGCCAGTTTATTGCGCAACAATCTTTGCTGGGTGCCACTGCGGGTTCTGTCTACAAATCTTCGTCGATATTCAACCTCAAGCTGACGTTCTTTAACTTCAGGAAACTCCTGAAATTTCTCCCGTCGATCTCTTGTACGACTAAAAGGAAAGAATGCCAGCGTCATATATTCGTCATCAACGTTATAACGGAGATCCGACAGGTGTACGTCCAGAAAGCTTTCCACGATTTTAATCTGATGACGCTGAACTTTATAATTGCGAATCAGCTCGTTTCCTTCAAACTCTAATTGTGCCGCAGCTATCCTCGCCTGTGAACGACCGAAATCTGTTAAAAGTTTTTGAATGACAAAAATCGCTCTACTGTCATCCAGAAACTCAGTACCAGGAGTAGCGGTTTTATCTGATTGTCTAAATTCTAGCTCGATATAGCTACTTAACGATTGTGGAGAGCTTGCGGATAGTAACTCAGCCTTTTTTCTATTCTGACCGGCTTCAAGACTCAATAAATTGGGGTGATTCGCACTGGCATATTTCAGAGCATCTACCAGAGCCAGGGGATTTGGTAGTGACTCAACCGAGTCATTTGCGTTGGCGGCAGAAAGTAGTGTCAGGTTAACAACGACCAATGCGTGGATAAGAAAACGAAACTGGGTTTTGATCACCGGATCTTATCCCGCAGAATTCTTTAATCTGGCTCGTTTATAGGTACTAAACCGACCGTTCTGGTACTCACCCGTAACAACAAATTCCCCTAACCACAGAAATTCTTCGACTGTCTTGCTCGTACCAGTAAAACGAGTTAAAAACTCGCCATCCGTATTAAAAAATGCGAATACCGGCGTGGCTCGCACGCGATTATGTTTTTGCGCAAACTCCTTTTCCTTTATTTCCGTACCGTCGAAATTGACGATCATCGTGCCGCCCTCAACGTTGATCGTCAGAATTCTAAAATTTTTATGGAAATAATCCTGCACACTGGCACGATTCAATACCCGCTCTTTCATCCTTCTGCACCAGGGACAATCATCTTCCTCGAACATTATCAAAATGCCAGTTTTACCTTCTGCTCTGGCTGTATCTGCCTCTTCAGACAAATCACCAAAGGAATTATCGAAAAACGCTGACGCGTTTCGCAATTCCTCACCGTGCGCCAAGGAAACCATCAACATCAGACTATATATTATTGTGCAAACTATTTGTTTTATCATCGAACAATTCCTTATATAGGCTAATGATTTATATCAGAAGGCGACTTGTTTTCAAAAAACACGGAAAATCTTCCACCAGCCAATATTACCAACCATGATATATATATCCAGATAAGGAATATCGGGATTACACCAACAGCACCATAAATCACTTCAAAACTATTAAAGTGACTTACATACCAGCTAAAACTACCCTTAGCCACCTCAAACAGGACTGTTGCAATGACGGCCCCTAGCACTGCAGGCCACCACTGTGCTGGTCTATTAGGCACCAATGTATATAAAAGCAAAAAACTGGAAAACTCCAATACAACAGGCAATAGGGGCAATAAAAGATCCACTGCACCACTCACTCCGGCTACTTCGCCAAGGATTGACTCTGCTAACAAGTAAGAAGTAAAGGCAAGGCTAACTATGATCAATATAGGACCCAGGGTCAGTAGCGCCCAGTAAACTAGAACACGTTGACCTGCGCTCCTGCCGGTATTGACAGACCACATTTTATTAAAGGAGTTTTCTATTGTAGCTAATAACATTAAAGAAGTAGCGAGCAAGGTTGCCAACCCAACAGCTGTTAGCTTTCCGGCCTGTCCACTAAAAGTTTGCAAATACTCATTGACGACTTCACCGGTGGCTGGAACAAAATTAGCAAATACAAATTGCTCCACGATAAGCTTCCATTGTTCAAACATTGGGAACAATGACAAAGTAGAAAAAATTACCGTCACTAGCGGTACAATAGCCAACAATGTTGAGAATGCCAGTGCGCTGGCCATTACCAACGACTCACCGTTGATGCCAATTCTGATTAATTCAGTAATACGAAAAATATACTTCACTTTTCTAAATAAGTTGTATCTATAGAATTTATGCTAGGCAGCTAGATTTTCATCTGATTTGTAAATTGATATGCCAAACGAAAAAAGGCCCCATAAGGGGCCTTCTCGAACTGCTCAACTACTGTTTAAGGGTCTATTCAAACAGATAATCGAGGTCTGCGTCTTCGGTAACTCCCAGAGACCACTCACCACGCATTTTGGCGTGCTTGATCGCGGAAGTGATTTCGTGAGATTTTAGATCACGGCGGATCGCCAATTCCTGACCAGGATAAATTAGGTCAGCATCGTTAATCTGATCACGATTTCTTTTATAGATTAAAGGCCACTTGTAAGGATCGCTATAAATATTGGAATAGCTGGAAATTCCCCAAAGGTGCTCACCAGATACTACAACATGCATATCCTCAGCTGGAGCCATTGGCTCAGGAGCTGCAGCTGGTTCAGCAACAGCTTCAGGAGCCGGTGCCGGTGCGGCCTCAGCAGAATCTGGTACTTTCTTCGCGCTTGCACAACCGGCAAGTAGCGCAGCACTTAACATTGCGGCAATCACGGCCTTGCTCAGGCTATTGGCATTCGTCATTTGAGTGAACCTCCTCTTGGATCCATATCATACTGGTGTTTAACATAAAGTATTATAAATAAAACGTAAGTGATTATAAACCCTATATTAAGTGAATATAAACCCTTTATTAAAATTCTTTCAAGGGACTGCGACAAATAATTATAAATCTGTTTATCGACACGCCTATGTGCGTTTAAAATCCCAAGAACCCCTATGTTACGATGAACTGCAAATAAATTCCACAATCAACTGAAAAACTTCATGAAAACGACTATTTTTCATAATCCACGCTGCTCCAAGTCCCGACAGACACTTGCTTTGCTGGAACAAAAGAATATTGACTTGAATATCGTTGAGTATTTGAAAACTCCTCCCTCTATCGACGAGCTGACCAATTTGTCGTCAATATTTTCTGATGATGCCCGAGAAATTATGCGAAATGGAGAAATAAAATACAAAGAACTAGCCCTGGATCGAGAAGAATTGACCAATACCGACCTGCTTAAGGCGATTAAACAGCACCCGATTCTGCTACAACGGCCAATTGTCGTGGTTGGTGATCAGGCTCGCATAGGTCGACCTCCGGAGTCAGTTCTCGACCTATTCGAAGACCAATGAAAATTCTAGTCCTTTATTACAGTCGAACCGGGGCACTAGCCAATCTAGCCCGCCAGATTGGCCGAGGCATCGAATCGGTAGATTGTGCACAGGCAGTTTTACGGACTGTGCCCGCAGTTTCCAGTGTTTGTGAATCTACCGAATCCGATATTCCGGCTACCGGCCATGCCTATGTCAGCCACCAGGATTTAGCTGAATGCCATGCCCTTGCCCTTGGCAGCCCGACCCGATTTGGCAATATGGCAGCACCTCTGAAATATTTCCTCGACCAAACGGGTACGGCGTGGGTTCAGGGTGGACTTAGTGGGAAACCTGGTTGTGTATTCACCAGTTCCACTTCGCTACATGGCGGACAGGAGTCAACGCTGCTGTCCATGATGTTGCCTTTGTTACATCATGGCATGTTAATGGTTGGCATCCCCTATACTGAAATCGGCCTCAATAAAACCAAATCTGGCGGATCGCCCTACGGCGCAACTCATTTCGCGGGGGAAGACAATGATCAGGAACTGGATTCACGGGAAAAAGAATTATGTTTTGCTCTTGGCAAAAGACTCGCCACAGTAGCCGCAAAACTCAATAAAGCAGATAGTTAATGATCCTTTGGGCCAAATCCGTCGGTAACTAAGTAATACCCAGCTCTTTCAGGAAAGGAATAGTCACAGGACGACTATATTGCAGAGACTTTTTGTCAATTCTGTCCATTAAGCCAAATAATGCTGCTGGCGCCCGAGAAACTCGCCTGAGCAAATACTGAACAGTTTGGTCAGATACAGCGAGTCCGCGGGTTTTTGCTCGCCATTTTATTGCCAGGGCTTTATGTCTGTCGTCCAGCGGATTTATTCGATAAACCAGCTCACTGGTTAACCGAGTCTGTAAATCCCTTAGGATAAAGTCAACTCCTGCGGGGCTCTTTGAGGCACTAACCACCAGTCGACCCCCATTAGTGCGACAACGCTCGAACAAATCAAGCAACGCCTGTTCCCAGGCTCTATCGCCGGCTATATTATCCACATCGTCAATACAAATCGTAGCGGAAGGCTGTAGCTGACCGATTAATTCTGAGCGGATATTTTTTTCAGACAAAGGGATGTATGCCGCCAGTTGTTGATTTTCAATGGCTTGCTGGACTAATCCCTGCAGCAAATGGGATTTACCAAAACCAGGCTCCCCCCAAACATACAACACCGAACTGACAGTCGAGTCTGAAATGGCGCGCACAACTTCAAACAGCTCTTCGTTAGCGCCCGTATAAAAGCTCTCCAGGGCATAATTTTCAGCTAGTTTTAGGGGTAAACTGACCTGGGTGTTGGTCATTGAAATATCACTCCGCGAAACTAGTCGCGTTGGCTTTCTTCACGAATACCCCAGTACCATACATAATGTGCGCCACTTAATACCGTAGTCACGGTAACCGCAGCCACCGCCAAAGTGATCAGGATACCCAATGGCAACCAGCCCGTTTGCTCCAGTAAGATCATTACGACCAGAGTAATCTGGAGAACAGTATTCAATTTACTAATGAGCGTAGGTTGCATCTGCACATCGCCCTCAAGAGTCTTCAATATCAGGTATCCACCGATAATCAAAAGATCTCGAAAACCCACCAATATTAGCAGCCAGAGGGGAATATCACCCAGCACTCCTAGCATGACATAGGCGCTGAGAATTAACAGTTTGTCGGCGATCGGGTCGAGAATCGCGCCTAGTTCGGTAACAAAATTGAATCGTTTGGCAATAAAACCGTCTAGGCCATCCGTAATACCCGCTATTAAAAACACCAATAGTGCAGTTTCATAGGCACGATCGATTAGCAACAACACCAATACCGGTGAAGCGGCGATTCTTAGTAATGTTAGCAGGTTAGGAATCTGTGAGATCATTGGCGAACGACAATTATGATACCGGCGAAGCAGAAGGTTGGACTATAATCCGACTCCGGCCTGTTCAGGCGCGATTAGAGCATATTTTTTCCTTCGTAGCATCTATCCAATGACTATTTCCCTTACCTATAAAGACGCAGGCGTTGACATTGATGCCGGCGATTCACTGGTTGATCGTATCAAACCACATGCAAAACGCACCACCAGAGCAGAATGCCTGGGTGGGCTAGGCGGATTTGGCGGCCTGTTTGAACTGGCTTCCCATCGTTATAAACAACCGGTTTTAGTATCGGGCACAGATGGCGTTGGTACCAAATTAAAACTCGCTATAGAAAGTGGTCGACATGAAACCATCGGCATCGACCTGGTTGCCATGTGTGTTAACGACATTATTGTCTGTGGTGCCGAACCGTTGTTCTTTCTGGATTATTTTGCAGTTTCACGCCTTGACCCACAACATGGAGAAACAATCATCGCAGGCATTGCAGAAGGCTGTCTGCAGGCAGGCGCCGCTCTACTGGGTGGAGAAACCGCCGAGATGCCTGGCATGTATCAGGATGGCGACTATGACCTGGCGGGCTTCGCCGTCGGTGTGGTGGAAAAAGAAGACATCATTGACGGCAGTCGAATCTCCCCAGGCAATGTACTCATTGGGCTGTCTTCAACCGGCCCGCACTCAAACGGCTATTCGCTGATCCGCAAAGTTCTTGAAATTAGCGAGAATGGCCTCGATATGCCATTTCTGGATTCCACGCTAGGCGAGCATCTGTTAACACCTACCCGAATATATGTGAAAAGCCTGCTACAACTGCAAAAACAGGTCACTATCCATGGCGTTGCTCACATAACCGGTGGAGGGTTACCAGGCAATGTAGTACGCATCTTGCCAGAAAACTGCAGCGCCGCAATTGATGCCAATAGCTGGGAGGTGCCGGAGGTTTTTCAGTGGCTGCAAAATACCGGCAATATTGCCCAGGCAGAAATGCTGAGAACCTTTAACTATGGTGTTGGCATGGTACTGGTTGTAGCAGCAGACGATGTCGAACAAACACTTGCTACGCTTCAAGAGTCCGGTGAATCATGCTGGGTACTGGGCCAGATCAAGAGCGGTCCACAAGAGGTGGTGATTGGCTAAGCCGCTGATTGCTGCAGTTCTGATTTCCGGCAGTGGTTCCAATCTGCAAGCGATAATTGATGCTATCAGGGAGCGGTCTATTCCTTGCCAGATCGAAGTGGTCATCAGCAATGTAGCGGAAGCTTTTGGCCTACAACGAGCCAAACAGGCGGGCATAAAAACCCACATTATCGAGCATAAGAATTTTGTTGATCGGCATAGTTTTGATGAACAAATAATCAAACACATTGACCAATATAATATTGACCTGCTGATTTTGGCTGGCTTTATGCGAATTCTTACTGATGAATTTGTCGAACACTATCGTGGCCGCATGATTAACATCCATCCATCTCTGCTACCTGACTTAAAGGGGCTTAACACCCATCAACGCGCTCTGGACAGTGGCGCCAAAATGCATGGTGCAACAGTGCATTATGTTACGCCAGAACTGGATTCCGGGCCGATAGCGGTGGAAGGGCAACTGAACGTACTCAGTGAACAAACAGCCCAGGAACTGCAACAAAGAGTACATCACATCGAACACCGCATTTATCCCCTGGTGATAGAATGGCTGGCCAACCGCAGACTTGAGCACAAACCATCAGGCTTATTTCTGGATGGAACACTTTTAAATACACGCGGCATGGAGCTATATTTTGAAGACCTTTAGTTTATTAACCACCACTCTATCAGTACTTTTGGTTTGCTCCGGTCTGTTTGTCGGAACAGCCTCTTTTGCGGCATCGCTTAAACCTTTCTCACTCACCTATGATGCCAAGTCTGGTAAGAAAAGTCTCGGCCTGCTGGAAGTATCCCTGGTAGCTGAGGGCGATACCTACACACTAACCACCATCACAAAACCTGGGAAAATGGCCCAAATGCTGGGCGGTAGTGAATCATCCGAGACTGTCAGTTTTACTAACTCGGAAAATGGTTGGGCATTGGAAGGTTTTCATCAAATTCGTCGTGGTCGCAAGGCCGGGGAAACTACGGTTACGAAATCCAGTGATCAGTATGCCATTTCCACAAATGGTGGCAAACCATATGAAATCTCCAACAAAATTGTTGTAGAACCCACCACATATCCCATTGCGCCACTTACCACATCCGCCGCCGGTCTGGATGGTGTGGATGTTATGATTATTCGCCGCGCAGGTTTTCGAGCCCATCGCTATGAATATTTAGGTGAGGAAATTCTGACTATTGCAGGAAAGAGCTATCAGACCCATAAATTACGACGCGCAGAAACCCAAAAGACCGGCCGCTGGTACACCATCTGGGTGGACATCCACAGCAATCATCTAGTCAAGATGGAACGCAATAAAAAAGGTCGACTGTCTTCTATTGAGTTAATTAAATAACCTCAGAATACAGATTTCTTTCTGACATCATCGTTCAAAAGCAACCCGCCCCCCGACCCACATCTATCAGTTACATACAGGCAATTCAATTGCCTGGTGTTCTTTGCATCAGTCAAAATTTTTTACCACAATCAATAATTCAATATTGATTTTAAAAATATCACTGTATAAAATACCAGCCACTGAAATTAATAACAGATGTATAGAAATGTTAACTAAACGCCAGCAGCAAATCCTTGACTTTATTAAAAAGAGCATAGAGCTTTATGATATGCCACCGACCCGCGCCGAAATTGGTGAGGCCTTCGGTTTCCGTTCACCTAACGCCGCAGAAGATCATTTACGCGCCCTGGAACGTAAAGGCGTTATCAATATATTTGCCGGCTCATCACGTGGTATCCAGCTGAATGTGCCAACGGGTATTCCGGTGATTGGTAGTGTTGCCGCAGGCAATCCAATTCTGGCTGAAGAAAATATTGAAGACCATTACTCGATACCGCGCAATATGTTTCGCCCTAAGGCACATTATTTTCTCCGTGTAAAAGGTCAAAGCATGCAGGATGCCGGCATACTTGACGGCGATCTGCTAGCAGTACACCGCACCCGCAAAGCAGAAAATGGCCAAATCGTGGTTGCCAGACTGGATGATGAGGTCACTGTTAAGCAGTTTCGTCAACGTGGCAATATTGTCACCCTGCTACCCAAGAACCCTGATTACGAACCAATCCGGGTGGATCTGCGTAAGCAGAATCTTGAGATAGAAGGACTGGGCGTCGGCCTGTTTCGTAACGGCCTGCCAGTTTAGTCAGTCGGGACTGAGGCGCATTGCGGGGATATGGATTCAAACAATCAATATCCCCAGCCGCATTCCCCCTGCACATCAGACAATTGTGTAAAAAAAAGCCGCGCCCAGGAAATTAAGCAAAGATTCTTTGCTGACCGAAGAGATATTCAGCTTGGCAACAGCACTCTGGCTTACCAGGAGCACAGTATATCCACTGGTTTTGACAGTCTGGATCGTCGATTACCTGGCGGTGGCTGGCCTCTCGGCGCGCTAACTGAAATCCTTATTCCTGATTATGAACCCGGTACGCTCTGGATTACTCTGCCGGCATTAGCATCACTCAGCCGGCAACAACGCTGGATGGCGATGGTGTCACCCCCACACATGCCCTATGCCCCAGCCCTGGCAGCCATTGGACTAGATCTAAACAAAATACTGCTTATACGCCCCAAAAGTCATACCGATGTATTGTGGACTATTGAAGAAGCGCTTAAGTCCGGAACCTGTAGTAGCGTACTATTCTGGCTCAATCAAAGTGGCAATAAAGTACTGCGCAGACTACAGCTAGCAGCAGAACGGAGCAATGCTCTAGCCCTCTGCTTTCGCCCGGAATATCTGGCCAGTCAACGCACTTCAGCGGCGTTACGCATCAAAGTATCACCCAGGGCAACAGGGCTTGTAACGGATATTCTGAAGTGCCGAGGCGGTCGACCGCATCAAGGGCTAAATCTAAACTTCTCTGATATTGGCTATTGCTAGCCCATATGTCACTGCATCAGGCCACACCGTTAAAGGTCGCCACCCAACCAGCAGCCGAATCGCCAGCGGCCATACCGTTAGTTAAACAAAGCACAGCACTTTGGCTTGGCCTGCATTTTTCATCATTACCCCTCATTGCTGTCAGCAATGATAATGAATCTGCCTGTGCGGTCTATCAACCCCGCCATCAAAACAATGTTGTTATTGCAGTTAATCATCTTGCCAGTGCAGCCGGCATCCGACCTGGCATGACTTTAAAGGAAGCATGGATGCTTAGCCCTGCGCTTGTCACCTGCATAAGAGATCCGGAACAGGAGCAAATACTTTTGCAGTCTCTGGCGGAAAGTCTACTCCCGTTCAGTTCTCTCATATCTGAAGCAGGTCCGGCTGATCTGGTAATAGAAATTGGTGGCAGTCGCCGTTTATTTGGCGGAATTCGACAACTTATCACGCAGGTAGGTGCCGCCCTGGAGCTGGTTTGTCGTGACTTTAACTGGGCTATTACCCCTACCCCGGCTTCCGCCAGTTTGTGCGCTCAAGCAAAAATCAGTATCTGCGAAACCGAGAGCAGGCAACTGCGCTCGCTACTTGGCAACATTCCACTGCAGCATCTCGATGTCGATGACAAAACTGCTACAACTTTAAGAAATATGGGTATAGGGGTATTGCGACAGTTATTTCGCCTACCCCGCTCCGGGTTACATAAGCGTTTTGGTGTTAAATTTATACATCAACTGGAACGCATACTGGGTGAACGTCCTGATCCACGCCATGCCTACCAGCCAGAGGAGCATTTTCATCAGCATCTGAAGCTAGATGAAGAGAGTGGAAACTTACAACAGATCGGACAAATCACCAGGCACCTATGCCAACAACTACAACAGTTCCTGATTACTAGAAACAGTGTGGTTGAAAGTATTAATTGGCAACTCTGGCAGGCTAATAACAGTATCGAGTTTAGTATGCGACTGGGTTCAGCCACTGACAGAGCCGATTATGTCCATCAACTGACTGACCTGAAACTACAACGCCTGCAATTATCTGCGCCAATACGCAGCATCACCCTGGCTAGCGATACAATCTCGCCGAACCCGGGTGGTAATCTGGAGTTATTTAGTCGACAGTCTTCAGCTCTTCAGGAAACACATCATATGTTCATGGATCGTATGCGTTGCCGACTCGGTCGGGATGCGGTCCATGGGCTAGATTTAACTGAAGAGTATCGTCCTGAGAAATCCTGGCGATTATGTCTGCCGGGGCATACAGGAAAGACCCTTCCCGAAGGCCATGCACGTCCGGCCTGGATATTAAGTCAACCTATCGAGCTAAACTGTCACAAGGGTAATCCCGTGTTGCACGGCTCTCTACAGCTGGAACCGGAGCGAGAAAGAATTGTTAGCGGCTGGTGGGACTATGAATCGGTGACTCGCGATTATCGCCAGGCAACAGATCTTAATGGAAGGCGGCTATGGATTTATCAGGAACTGAAAAGCCGTCGGTGGTATCTGCACGGAATTTACTAAAAACTGCTATCTATCCAGGCAACAAAGAATACCGGTAACCAGAACTTTCAACTCATCTGGAGACGGGTTGGATTTGTTATACACCCGTAAACCTAAAATACCAGACGTTAGCACTTTAGACAGAACATCAGGGCAACGCTCGGAGGAAAGCTCACCAGATTCACGGGCTTGCATAAGCAACGTAAAAAATGCTTGCTCAATACTGCTTACCAATGCGGAAACCTGCTGACTAACCACCTTATCCGCTGCAGGCATTTCCAACAGGGTGTTGACCATCAAGCAACCACGCTTAGCATGATCATTCAGACACTGGGTAATCAACGAATCAAAGAATCGACGGATGCTATTGATAGGTGACAACTCACCAGACAATAACTTTTCAACATGGCCATCAATTCGATGCTCGTAACGCTCAAGAGCTGAACGAAATAACTCGTGCTTACTCTTAAATGCACCATATAAACTACCAGGCTGCAAACCCGTGGCCAATACCAAATCACGCATGGAGGTGGACTGATACCCCTGGCTCCAGAATACCTGCATGGCTGATTCAAGCACCTGGTTTCTATTGAACTCTATTGGTCTTGGCATTGGTAATAGTTAAATTTTAATAATTAATCAAGCATTTATGTTGGATTCATATTTCTTTAACAGCACGCCAGAGTCATCACAACAATCTGCCGCACACTTTTTTATATCATCGATCACAGTAGAACTATCCAGAAGATAGGTGGATACAGGTGAATTGTCAACTGCGCAGTCACAGCCTTGATCAGGATAGGCGTAGGCATGTATTAATCCGACTTCTTCTGCAATATCCCGCACTTTTTCCAGCAAATCAGTATCAGTCGGGGGCAAATGTGACAACTGATAGGCGGGGAAAAACCGCGTAATGTGCCAGGGACTCTCCGCACCCAGGTGATCACGAATCCAAATAGCGATGTTTCGCAACATGGTTAAGTCATCGTTACGGGTGGGAATAATATTGGTGCGAGTTTCTATATGGAAACCAAGGTCTCGAGCCACCTCCAGGGAGCTGAGGATCTCAGCAACATTGGATTTACCACAGATTTCCTTATAAAAATGGTCATCCAGACTTTTTATATCTGAGCATAAGACATCAACTTGCCCAGCCAGACACTGAAGCGCTTCTTCGGTAACAAAACTGTTACTAACGTAAACGGTAAACAGGCCCTGTTTATGGGCTTCTGCACAAACATCGAGAACATATTCAAGCCATATCACGGGCTCGGAATAGGTGAAAGCAATACCCTGACAACCGCTTCTTATCGCTGCTTCAACAATTTTTTCAGGCGCTATATAAGCTTGAGTAGATTTTCCTCGAGCTAATAGATCGAGTTCTTTTTCACCCCAGGAAATTTCAAGATTATGACAACCCGTACAACGAAAACTGCAACCGAAGCTACCAATTGATAATATTTTGGAGCCTGGCCGATAATGGCGTACAGGTTTATCTTCTATGACCCCCACATCAAGACTGGAGACAATTCCATAACTCAAATTGTAAAGCGTGCCGTGTCGGTTGACGTGAGCCTGGCAAAAACCACGCTGACCATGCCGCAGCCGGCATCGCCAGGGGCATAGATTGCAACGTGTAGATCCGTCTGGCAACTGTTCCTGTAAACGAGTGGGAACGAGTCGATATTGGTCATTGTCGGAGTCAGGTAACGGCATAGGGAATATTGCAGAGGGTAAGTACAGCAAAAATGGCTGGGGGAGAGGGATTCGAACCCCCGCTAGCGGAGTCAGAGTCCGCGGTCCTACCACTAGACGATCCCCCAGTGGGATCACACTGTCATTGAAATTAGCCGCTCATTATGACAGGTGTTTTGAAGACGACAAAGCCCCGTATAAACGGGGCCTTATCGAACAACATGGGACTACAAGAGTTAGCGCTTGGAGAACTGAGGACTCTTGCGGGCTTTCTTGAAGCCAATTTTCTTACGCTCAACTTCACGTGGGTCACGAGTAACAAAACCAGCTTTACGTAATGAAGGACGAAGATTCTCATCATACTGCATTAGCGCGCGGGTAATACCATGGCGAATTGCTCCAGCTTGACCACTACCACCACCGCCTTCAACACTGACTTTAATGTCCAGTTTGTCGAGCAACTCGGAAGTTTCAAGTGGCTGACGAACAACCATTCGAGCCGTTTCACGACCAAAATAATCGTCGAGAGATTTGTTATTGACGCTAATAGAACCGGTTCCTGGTCGCACGAAAACACGTGCGGTGGAAGATTTACGACGACCGGTACCGTAATATATTTCTTGGTTAGCCATAATCTACTCCTAGACTTCTAAAGACTTGGGTTGCTGAGCCTGATGGCTGTGCTCGGCACCACTAAAGATTTTCAACTTAGATAACATGGCCCGACCCAGTGGATTTTTAGGCATCATGCCCTTAACCGCAAACTGGATAACACGAGTGGAATCTTTGGCCATCAATTTTTCAAAATTGATTTCCTTAATTCCGCCCGGATGACCGGTATGGTGATAGTACATCTTGTCACTGGTCTTATTGCCAGTCACTCTGATTTTGTCAGCATTGACTACAACAATGTAGTCACCGGTGTCTACGTGAGGAGTAAATTCGGGCTTGTGTTTGCCACGAAGTCTACGAGCGACTTCTGTGGCTAATCTTCCAAGCACTTTGTCTGTAGCGTCAACTACAAACCACTCTCTGCGCACGGCAGCTGGTTTAGCGGAAAAGGTTTTCATTTAGATTTTTCGGACTAGAGATTCGAAGGAATTCAAAAGACGGCGGATGGTACTAAACCATACCCAAACATACAAGCTTAAAGCCGAATATTTCACCAGTATTTGGGTATTTTAGCTAAAGCAACGAAAGTAGGCTGGAATATTATGTTTGTGCTCACACTTGATGAGCTCCAGGCCCTAATCTCGGACTTTCCACGTCTCAGAATGACTGCAGGCGTTTACAATCTTAACAGCAAGAAACGACAATTTCACTAAAAAACTGGCCTGACAAAGAATATTAGGCCAATACTACCAACGAAGCATAGAGAAGTCTTTATAAATCAGAAAGTCGTCGAACAACCAATTAAATCTTCAACCTCTCCACCACCTGATTATTCACCAGATGACTTTCAATAATTTCGTCAACATCAGACTCATCAACATAGGTGTACCAGGTCTCCTCTGGATACACCACCAACACAGGGCCTTCTTCACAACGATCCAGACAACCCGCCTGGTTTATGCGCACTTTCCCTGCTCCGTTTAACTGTAAAGCCTTGATACGGGCCTTGGCATAATCCCGGACACTTTGTGCATTATGATCCTGACAGCAAGCCTTGCCATTGGTACGCAGGTTGGTACAGAAAAAAACGTGGTGTTTATAAAAGGAATCGCTCATGAGGCTCAAGTTCAGTAAAAAATTATTCGGCTAACAACTCTATCCAGTGTTGTACCGGAATTTCGGCAGCCGACATCAGATGCGTCTGGCAACCAACGTTGGCAGTGACAATCAGCTCTGGGGCTCCTGCAAGCAGGTTTTCAATTTTCTTGTCTAGAAGTTTGCTGGATAGTTCAGACTGCAAAATACTATAGGTACCAGCCGAACCACAACACATATGACTGTCTCTGACCACATTTAGCTCGTAACCAAGGAGAGTCAAAATCTCCTCAACTTTGCCATTCAATCTGAGCCCATGCTGGTATGTACAAGGCGTGTGAAAGGCAATACGTCGTGTGGACGTCGGGAATTTTTCCGGGTCAAAGTTCTCAATAACCACTTCTGACAAATCCCGACACGAGGATGATACTTTTTCGGCCTTTGCGGCATAGTCCTGATCGTCCTGCATAAAATACCCATAGTCCTTAATCATTACACCACAGCCCGTAGCACTAACCACAATGGCCTCAACATCATTATTAATCCTCGGCCACCAGGCGTCTATATTCCTACGCACATGAGCACGTGCTTGCTCTTCCTGTGAAAGATGATGATTTAACGCACCACAGCAACCAGCCGCTTTAATTGATTCAAGAGTAATTCCCAGCCGGTCCAGCACTTGCCGTGCTGCCTGATTTGTAGCGGGAGTTAGTGCGGGCTGAACACAACCCTCTAGCAGCAACATCTTTCTTGGGTGGCTAGACTTAGAAAAAGCAATAGGCTTTTGCCGAGGTGGGACTTTATTAGCCAAAGATACGGGCAAAATCGGTCGAAACCATCTCGCCATTGCAAACAAAATGCCGGCACGATTTCGCGATGATAAAAAATAGCCCAGACCTGTACGAATTAGGCGCTCACGCCAGGGTCGTGGCGCAACTGGCTCAACAATCTTACGCCCGATATCCACCAGACGACCGTACTCGACACCAGAAGGACAGGTGGTTTCGCAGGACCTGCAGGTGAGGCAGCGGTCTAGATGAACTCTTGCTGCAACGCCATCGGACTGCCCCTCCAACACCTGCTTTATCTGGTAGATCCTGCCACGGGGTCCATCCAGCTCGTCACCTAGTAGCTGATAGGTCGGACACGTCGCAGTACAAAAGCCACAGTGAACACATTTGCGCAGAATCGACTCAGCTTCCTGGCCAGCGGCGGTATTTTTATATTTATCCAGAATGGCTGTTTGCACTATATCCCCGCATACATCCGACCTGGATTAAACACACCATCCGGATCAAAACTATTTTTCAGATTTTTGTTCAAACGAAAAACAACATCTTCCAGTGGGTGATAAATCTCTTCTTGACGATCACCATTGCGAAACTGCATTGCACTTCCACCTGCTGATACTGCCGCATCACGTATCACTTGCGTTGGTAAATCAGATTTTAGCCAGCGCAATGCACCACCCCATTCAATAAGCATATTACCTGCAAGACCCCAAGGCGATGCTGCCGGCGGCACAGAAAGGCGCCAGAGCGTGTTGTTCGAAGTGTTAAAGAAATCCAGTTTTTGATTTCTTATCTGTTGCCAGAATTCCTGATCATCAAAAATATCACCATCAATCTGTTCAATCGCAGCAGCGACTCCAACCTGGGAACCGGAAAACCTCAAGTACAGGCGGTCGTCAAGATAGCAACTTGCCGATAGGGGGAGAGGTCGCAATCCCAACTCCGACAAATAGGTAATTGCCCTACTCTCGGACATTTCAAGAACCACTGTCGATTCAGTTTCAGGTTTCGGCAGGACTTTAAAGGAAACCTCTAGAATTAAGGCGAGTGTTCCCATAGACCCGGTTAACAGTCGAGAGGCATCATAACCCGCAACATTCTTAATTACCTGGCCACCAAACTGAAGTACCTGACCTTTTCCATTTATACACTTAATTCCTAACACATAGTCTCGAACAGAACCTCGCCAACTTCTTGCTGGGCCTGACAAGCCGGCTGCAACTACGCCGCCAATTGTGGACCTATCAGAATAAATCGGTGGCTCAAAAGGTAACATCTGTCCACTAGCTGACAAAACCTCTTCAACTTCCTTTAGTCGACTACCAGCTTTCACGGTAATGACCAGTTCAGCAGGATCATAATGAACCAGGCCCGTATAGCCAGCTGTATGCAGATCATCACCGGCAACTGACCGACCAAGAAAAGATTTACTACTACCGCCGACTATATTGATCGGTTTGCCGCTGTTAGCGGCAGCCACAATTCGTCGACAAAATTCCTCGTGCATATTAAAACCGTTCCAATTCTGCAAATGGTAGTTCGCCATTGTGCACATGCATCGCATTGAACTCAGCGCAACGCGCCAGTGTAGGGACAGCCTTGCCAGGGTTCAACAATCCCTGGGAATCAAAAGCGTATTTGATGCCGTGAAATTGTTCCAGTTCATCATGCCCGAACTGGATACACATTTGATTGATCTTCTCTATACCAACACCATGTTCGCCAGTAATCGTGCCGCCAGCTGCCACACACATCTCCAGAATTTTCCCACCCAGCTTTTCGGTTCGATCAAATTCTCCTGGGATATTGGCGTCGTATAAAATCAAAGGGTGTAAATTCCCATCCCCAGCATGAAAGACATTGGCCACCCGGAGATTAAACTGCTCTGACAGGCTAGCAATACCGCGTAAAATCGCACCCAATTCCTTACGAGGAATGGTTCCGTCAATACAATAATAATCCGGTGAGATTCTTCCGACTGCAGGAAAGGCATTTTTTCGACCAGACCAGAACCGCTGTCGCTCCGCTTCATTAGCCGAGACACGTACTTCACTCGCTCCTGATTCGAGCAATACTTTTCTACAAAGCTGTATCTGGTTATCTACCTCTTCATCAGTGCCATCAAGCTCACAAATTAATATTGCCGCTGCTTCTACAGGATAGCCTGCGTGCACAAAATCCTCAGTAGCTCGAATAGAGAGGTTGTCCATCATTTCCAGCCCCGCTGGCAAAATTCCTGCAGAGATAATATCGGCCACAGATTTACCGGCACGTTCAACGTCATCAAAAACTCCCAGCAAAGCCTTAGCCGCTGCCGGTATTGCTAGTAGCTTTACGGTAACTTCAACCACAATACCAAGCATTCCTTCTGACCCTGTCATTAAAGCAAGTAGATCGAACCCAGGGCTATCTAGCGCCGTACTGCCAATTTCGATCAGCTCGCCTTCGACAGTTACAACTTTGAGCTGCAGAATATTATGCACCGTGAGACCATACTTCAAGCAATGCACTCCACCCGAATTTTCCGCCACATTGCCGCCTATGCTACAGGCGATCTGCGAAGATGGATCAGGTGCGTAGTACAACCCTAAGTGTGAAACCGCCTCAGAAATAGCCAGATTCCTGACCCCGGGCTCTACCACTGCAAGACGATTGTCAGTATCAATCTTTTTTATCGCATTGAAACGTGCAAGGCTCAATAAAATACCTTTTTCGTGGGGAAGTGCGCCACCAGAAAGCCCGGTACCGGCACCGCGGGCAACTACTGGCACCCCATTTTTGTAACATTCTTTCATCACCGCGCATACTTCCTCTACGGTAGCTGGTTTTACAACAGCAAGCGGCAGTTTTCGATAGGCACTTAGACCATCACATTCATAAGGTATTAGCTGGGCTTTTTGTGTTAGAACGTGATCAGATCCAACAATAGGTTCAAGTAAGCCTGCAATTTGCGATGCATTCATTTCGAATCGATTGAAGTGGGTGATTGGTGAATTGAAGTATATGCATTAGTTGCGGATAACTCTATGAATCAATACAGAGTGTATTTTTCCTGATTCGAGAAAACAATAGTCTAATTTTCCGGTCATCACGGCTTTTTTTCAAACAAATATTTAAACTTCGTTGCGGGAATAGGCATAATTCATAGTTCTGCTGACGCCCTCATGGCAATACCGTGTCTTACATTCCATCTTTCGACTTCAATCATCTTCAGACCGCCGAAGGCCTGTTACAACTTCAGAATTTATTTATCAACTATCTGGACAACGAGTGCCCACAGCATTCAAGTCGACTCCAGGAGTTCAGCTCATCTCAATCTGAGTGGAGCAATCCGGAAGTTAGTACTCTAATACTTGATGTAGCTCCCTACCTGGAGCGATTCCTGGCCAGCATGTTTGGCGTACAAGACGACCTTTCGAAATTAGCAGATGAAATAGCGACAGAGCAAACAATAAGCCACTTCAAGAAAGACATCATTCAGAAAAAGGTACGCCGCTATCGAAAACCTATTGAATCTGAATTTAGTGAACTGGATGATTGGCTAGAAAGCGAAATCAGCTACCGCACTTCGCAAGTTGATCAGGAGTTAACCATTGCCAGATTCGCTCTGGAACTGGTTAACAACAACCCGGTGGACGACGTAGCCAGTGAACGAATGATTCAATGGTGTGTGCTGGCCCTAAAGGAACCAGATCGATTCAATGATTGGGCAAGTTTTCATCTACCATCAAGTGTTGATCATGCTCACTTGGTAACCCTTGAAACGACTATCAATGATTCACAAAACCGCCTGCAAGGCATCAGCACAAACTTTCGGCAAAGACATAACTTTGCTCTGACTGATAATAGAATGTCCCAACGTTCGGTGCAGGATGAAATCAATTACTGTGTCTATTGCCACGAGCATGAAGGGGATTTCTGTTCAATAGGGTTCCCGGAAAAGAAAAAACAACCTGAGCTGGGACCAAAGCGCAATCCGCTAGGTGTTGTACTGACTGGTTGCCCACTGGAAGAAAAAATTTCCGAAATGCATCTGCTGAAAAAACAGGGCAAATCAATCGCTGCCCTGGCGGTTGCTATGATCGACAATCCGATGATACCGGCAACCGGGCATCGAATCTGTAACGATTGCATGAAGGCCTGTGTCTATCAGAAAAAAGACCCGGTTAATATCCCTCAAGCTGAAACCCGAATTCTAACCGACATACTGGATTTGCCCTGGGGCGTAGAAATCTACGATCTGTTGTGCCGCTGGAACCCACTGCGAAAGAACCAGAGCAGGTTATTACCGGACAATGGCAAGAAAGTGCTCGTTGCTGGTCTCGGCCCAGCTGGCTTCACCATGGTTCATCATTTAACTATGGAAGGTTGTGCAGTACTGGGTATTGATGGATTAAAAATCGAACCTCTGCCCGAAAATCTACTCAATCAACCGGTGAAGTTTTTTAGCACTATTAAGGAAAATCTGGACCAACGTACATTAAGTGGCTTTGGTGGGGTCGCCGAATACGGTATCACCGTGCGTTGGGATAAGAACTTTCTTAAGCTTATTTACCTCACACTGGCCCGCCGTAAAAATTTCCGCGCCATTGGTGGCGTACGTTTTGGTGGAACCCTGTCTCTGGAAGATGCCGAGAAACACGGTTTTGACCACGTTTGTGTCGCTACTGGTGCCGGGCTGCCGCGGGTTATTCCAATGGGACATAGTCTTGCCCGGGGCATGCGACAGGCGAGCGATTTTCTAATGGCCCTGCAGTTAACTGGGGCTGCAAAAGACGACAGTTTGGCCAACTTGCAAATTCGTATGCCAGCAATTGTTATAGGCGGTGGATTGACCGCTGTGGATACTGCCACCGAAGTTCAGGTGTACTACATCAAGCAGGTACGAAAAATTCTCAAGCGATTTGAAGAAATGGAATCCAGTTATGGTCGGCAACATATTGTCGCTATGCTAGACCTTGAAAATCAGGAGACTCTCGATGAATTTTTGCACCATGGTCGAGAATTGCGGGATGTCGAGACTAAATCAGCAAACGAAGGCTCAGAACCCGACTATATCAACCTAGTACGTTCATGGGGCGGTGTTACGGTTGTTTATCGAAAGGGTATCAATGAATCTCCGGCTTACCAGCGCAACCACGAAGAGCTTATTAAGGCTCTTGAGGAAGGTATCTACTATGCCCAGGGTCTTAACCCGAGTCGACTGGAACTGGACAAATATGATCACGTAAGCGCACTGGTCTGCAATCGTATGAAAAATGACGATGGACGTTGGTTAAACACCAATGAATTTGCGACCCTTCCGGCTAAATCAGTACTGGTTGCAGCGGGAACATTGCCAAACACAATCTATGAAAGCGAGCATCCTGGGTCCATGACGCTGGAAGGCGACCATTTTCTACCCCATGTAGGACACCGGGAAGGTGTACAACCTGTGCAGGTCGCCGAACACAGTAAGGCTGGCAAATTCGGCCCATTTACATCCTATGACAAAGATAATTTGCGTGTAAGTTTCATTGGCGACACCCATCCGGTGTTTAACGGTAGCGTGGTCAATGCGATTGCCTCAGCGAGTAGAAGTTATCCGCAAATTATGGAATCCATGTCTTATCGGAACAGCTCCAAGAGTGATCTGTCTGCAACGCCGTTTCTCGACAACATGAGAGATCTGCTTTCCTGCCGGATCATATCAGTTAAGGAGGTTCATCCTATGGTGCTGGAAATTTGGATTCACGCACCAATGGCTGCAAGAAATTTTAAGCCAGGGCAATTTTTTCGCATGCAGACCTTTGAAAGCAGCAGTGAGAGAATAAAAGGTACTTTGCTGCAGATTCCCCTGCAGACTGTTAGTGGTGCCGGTGTACGCGGCGACATGATCAGACTAATGCTACTAAAGTGGGGCGCCAACGCCCGTATCGCAGAACGTCTGCAAGAAGGCGACCCATTGGTACTGATGGGCCCTACTGGTGAAGCTATGGAAGTTGAAAAAGGCAAAACCTTTCTGGTGATTTCTGGTACCTGGGGTGCAGCAGTTATGTTGGGTCTCGGACCTGCTTTGCGAGCTGCCGGTAATCAGGTTATTTACATAGCAGCCTACGCAGACCAGAGTCAGGTCTATAGCAAAGAAGAACTAGAAGCTTCCACGGATATGATTATCTGGGCAGTAGGAAACGGCGAAGCGATCAGTCCATCAAGACCGCAGGATTGCAGCGTGGTAACCAGCGATATGGTCCAGCTTATACGTGATTATGCCGACAATAAAATTGGGCCAGATAACGATTTGATGAAATCACCACTCACATCAGTGGACGAAATTATGGTTATGGGCTCAACTGGGCTATTGAAAGGCATGCAGTCTGCTTTTAAAGCCGATTTGGGCGAGTTATTTCATCAGGATGTGAAAATTACCGGTACAGTTGGCAGTCCCATGCAATGCATGATGAAGGGTGTTTGTGGTCAATGTCTTCAATGGCAGATTGACCCAGAGTCCGGTGAACGAACCAGGGCAGTTTTTTCCTGCGCGATGCAGGATCAACCGCTGATGTGGATTGATCTTGATAATCTTGCCGCAAGACAGGGACAAACTAAATTACAGG
This sequence comes from Parasphingorhabdus sp., assembly GCA_047615875.1. Classification (GTDB taxonomy): domain Bacteria; phylum Pseudomonadota; class Gammaproteobacteria; order Arenicellales; family CAJQKF01; genus JBLHGU01. Next base: position 16,044 of record JBLHGU010000018.1, on the reverse strand, counting down.
AGCATCTTACGATGTTATGGGTAGACCATATTCTGAAGGATAACGAGCGTAGTGCTGGATAAGCACCTTATGCCGAATTTAGCTTTATTCTCGATCTAGCAATAACCGAAGTTTGCTCCAATCAAAACACGGTCCCGGGTCGGTTTTTCTACCCGGTGCGATTTCACTGTGACCAAATAGTCTTTCTTGGGACAAGGAAGGATAGTGATTCAATAGCTGGCTTATCAGTTTCGCCAAGCTTGCGTATTGAATTCTCGTGAACGACTCATCATCGCAACCTTCCAGTTCTATGCCGATGGAAAAATCGTTTACACCGGACCTTCCCAGACATTCAGACTGGCCAGCATGCCACGCTCGTTTGACAGTGGACACGTATTGAATCCAGTCACCCGTTCGACAGACCAGAAAATGCGCTGAAACTTCGAACCCTCTGATGCTTCGAAAATACTCGTGTTTTTCAAAATCCAACGTATTAGAAAATAGTTGACTGACCCAACCACCACCATAGTTTCGAGGCGGTAAACTAATAGCATGCACAATAATTACTTGCGGACGATCGCCTATCGGTCGATCATCATAATTTGGCGATGGAATTCGTTGAACATCTTCCAGCCAGCCATCGGCAATGCCCATCAGTTTCATAAGTCTAATTATACAATGTCTGGATAAAGTTCACTAAGTGGTACAGATCGAGAATCATTAAGGACTATTCTTGCATGACTGCGCCTTAATTCCCTGGGCTCTCTTGCACCACAGGAGTGCGCAATCATACCAACCTCATATACCATGTTCTTAATATAGTTAGCGACCCGTACACTTTTATCCTCGGGATTCAAGCCTTTCTGCAAATCACGATTATGAGTGGTTATTCCCGTTGGGCAGGTATTTTTATTACATTGCAAAGCCTGGATACAACCCAGGGCAAACATATTACCTCGAGCAGATGCAACAAAGTCTGCTCCCATACATAGCGCCCACGCAACCTGTACCGGATTAATGAGCTTACCGGAAGCGACAACTTTTACCCGTTCGCGCAATCCATGTTTATTCAGGGCATCTACCATCAAAGGCAATCCCTCACGAACTGGTAAACCAACATTGTCCATCAATGCCATTGGTGCCGCACCAGTGCCACCGTCACCACCATCTACGGTTATAAAATCCGGGGCATCACTTGAACCACGCCGATTAATGGTCTCCATCAGTTCATCCAGCCATCCGAAGCCGCCAAGAACCGCCTTGAATCCCACTGGCTTTCCAGTTACATCACGAATCCTGTTCAACATATCGAGCAGATCATCCACACAATTAATTTCCGGATGCCTATTCGGGCTAATGGAATCCTGACCTTCGTGAATTCCTCGAATGAGGGCGATTTCTTTACTAACTTTCTCACCTGGTAACATTCCCCCTTTACCTGGCTTGGCACCCTGACTGAGTTTTAATTCAAACATTCGAACCGAATCATGGGCAGCAGCACTACGTAACTTTTCGTCAGAAAGATCACCTGCTGTATCACGAACTCCATACTTGGCAGTACCAATTTGCAATATAACGTCGCCACCTCCTTCCAGATGAAAAGGTGAAAGACCACCTTCACCGGTATTTAACCAGGCCCCTACCTTACTTGTGCCCTTTGAAAGCGACTGAATTGCAGGGCTGGATAATGCCCCATAGCTCATTCCCGAAACATTAAATATAGAGCTGGTTGTGAATGGTGAAGAACAGTCTGGACCTATTACCACTTCCTTGGCGGGCACCGCTTCTTCAGTTAGTGTTGGAAAGGGTGTATTTACAAACAAAACAGTGCCGGCGGTTCTTAGATCTCGAGTGGAACCAAATGCTACGGTGTTATCAAGATTCTTTGCTGCTCTATAAACCCAACTACGTTCAGCACGATTAAATGGTAACTCTTCGCGATCCATAGCAAAAAAGTACTGCCTAAAGAACTCTCCCAAATGTTCGAAAAAATATCGAAAATGCCCAACTACTGGATAATTTCGTCGAATGGCATGCTTGGTCTGGGTAACATCAGAAATGTAAACAAATATGATAACGACAAAAAGACTACCGACCATAAATATAAATAGGCCAGACATAACCTCAAGAAACGTTACCAGGAAGCTACTTAACTCTGTTGAAAACATTTCATAGGTCTCTTTTTACGGAATGAAAATAGTTACAGGCATTGTTGGAGATCCTGAACTTGTTAATTTCCAGAATAGATTTATCTCACTAGCTTGAACCATCGATCCTCCGTTCAGACAATACGGTTGCCTGCCAGTTCCAGACCGGCATAAAAAAAGCCGGGCGTACCCGGCTTTTCCTTAATTACTATTGTCCTCAAGCTTCATCTTCAACCAGCTGGACATAGGCCATTGGTGCATTGTCGCCAGCGCGAAATCCGCACTTTAGAATTCTAAGATATCCACCAGGGCGATCTTTGAATCTTGGTCCCAACTCATCAAATAGCTTAACTACCATTTCACGATCGCGCAGGCGATTAAACGCTGTACGTCGATTAGCAACAGTTGCTTCTTTTGATAGAGTTATCAATGGCTCAGCCACTTTTCGTAATTCTTTTGCCTTGGGCAAAGTAGTACGAATCAACTCGTGACGAAATAATGATGCAGCCATGTTACGAAACATAGCTTTACGATGGCTGGAATTTCGGCCCAGCTGTCTGCCGCTTTTTAGATGGCGCATTTAGCCTCCCAAACGTCCGATGCCACCTTCGTTAGATTCGCGTTGTAGCGAAGCTGGCGGCCAGTTTTCTAGTTTCACCCCAAGAGACAGGCCACGATTAGCCAGTACATCCTTGATTTCAGTCAACGACTTTTTACCAAGGTTTGGAGTCTTTAATAATTCTACTTCTGTGCGCTGAATCAGATCACCGATGTAGTAAATATTTTCTGCTTTCAAGCAATTCGCAGAACGTACGGTCAGTTCCAGATCGTCAACAGGTCGCAACAGAATTGGATCTACTGCTTCCTGTTCCTCTTCGGTAGCCACTGGATCAGTTACTTTCAGATCAACAAATACTGAAATCTGGTCATACAATATGGTCGCTGCACGACGAACCGCTTCTTCTGGATCAATTGATCCATCAGTTTCCAGCTCAATAATCAGTTTATCCATGTCCGTGCGGCGTTCAAGTCGGGCATTCTCAACCGTGTAGGACACCTTACGAACGGGACTGTATGACGCGTCAAGCTTCAATACACCGACACCGCGGCTTTCCTCATCAATTCCTCGACTTTCGGCTATTTCATAACCACGGCCGCGACGGACTGTAAGTTCCATTTCAATCTCGCCTTCTTTGGAAAGATTAGCAATCACATAACCTGGGTCAACTATTTCAACATCATGGTCAGTCTGTATATCGCCAGCAGTAAGTGGACCAGGGTCACGCTTATTGATAGTTAACACAGCGTCTTCTCGACCGTGCATCTTGAAAGCCAAGTTTTTGAGATTAAGCAATATCTCAATTACATCTTCCTGAATACCTTCAATTGAAGAATATTCGTGCATTACACCTGCAATGCGCACCTCGGTTACAGCACAACCAGGCATGGAGGATAATAAAATCCTGCGCAGTGTATTACCCAAGGTATGGCCAAAGCCACGTTCAAGGGGTTCTAATGTAATTTTTGCCCTAGTCTGATCAATATTTTTAACATCAATCAGGCTGGGTTTTAAAAACTCACCAGTTGAATCCGGCATTCTGCGTAAACCTCGCAAACTCAAAAGAATTCTGAAAAACCGGGAACGAATTCCCAGCGTGAATCGTAGTATTACCTAAATTTCTACGACTACTTGGAGTAAAGCGCGACAACAAGCGCCTCATTGATATCAGCAGATAAATCTGCTCTCTCCGGTACGGTCTTGAACACTCCCTTGGCTGCCTTTCCCTCAACTTCGACCCAATGAGGAAAACCAATTTGCTCAGCGATTTCAAGCGCAGATTGAATGCGTAATTGCTTTTTACTCTTCTCACGAATTTCTACAATGTCTCCGGCCTTAACCTGGTAGGAAGGAATATTCACCTTCTGACCATTCACCACAATAGAGTTGTGACTAACCAGCTGTCTTGATTCCGCACGGGTAACACCGTAACCCATACGATAGACAACGTTATCAAGTCGACATTCCAATAATTGAAGTAGATTTTCACCAGTAGAACCAGAGCGGCGATCAGCTTCATCGTAATAAGCACGAAATTGCTTTTCCATCACACCATACATACGACGGAGCTTTTGCTTCTCACGTAATTGAGTACCATAAACCGTTATTCGCGGACGACGGGCACCAGCAGAAAAACCAGGAACTTTTTGAAACTTGCATTTACTATCAATAGGCCGAACCGGACTTTTCAGAAATAAATCTGTTCCTTCTCGGCGAGCCAGTTTACAAGTGGGACCAATATATCTTGCCATAATAGTGCTCCGTTACACTCTACGCTTTTTAGGAGGCCGACATCCGTTATGTGGGATCGGCGTCACATCAACAATATTCTGAATTTCAAAACCCAGATTATTCAAAGCCCGTACGGCAGAATCACGACCAGGACCTGGTCCTTTGATTTTTACATCAAGTTGTTTCATGCCGAATTCCTGCGCCATTTTGCCGCAGTTATCTGCAGCGACCTGTGCTGCAAATGGGGTACTTTTACGAGAACCTTTAAATCCGGCACCACCAGCAGTTGCCCAGCACAGCGTATTGCCGTGTCGATCACTAATACTGATTATGGTGTTGTTAAAAGACGCATGAATGTGGGCAATGCCCTCAACCACATGCTTTTTAACCTTTGCCTTGGTTCGCTTTTTTCCAGTCGCTTTAGCCATGGATTTACTCGCTTATCTCTTAATAGGACGACGCGGGCCTTTACGGGTACGCGCGTTAGTCTTGGTACGCTGACCATTGACAGGCAGACCGCGACGATGCCGCATGCCACGATAGCAGCCTAAATCCATCAACCTCTTAATGTTCATGGACACTTCACGTCTCAAGTCACCCTCTATAGCGAACTTGGCGACTTCCTGACGTAAAGTATCTGCATCCTGTTCGGACAAATCCGAAACTTTCTTGCTGCGTTCAATACCTGCTACGTCACAGATTTTTTGTGCGGTGATACGACCAATACCATAAATGGATGTGAGCGCTATCTCGATATGCTTGTGGTTGGGAAGATTAATCCCGGCGATTCTAGCCACTGCTTACACTTCTCTTTGCTTGATATTCATTTAAGATCTATACCTTATCCTTGTCGTTGTTTATGACGGGGATCAGTACAGATAACCCTAACGCTACCGTTCCGACGAATTACTTTGCAATTTCTGCAAATCTTCTTGACCGATGCTCTTACTTTCATAGTTACACTTCCAGAGTAATCAACGAGGCATACCTAGCCCGCTGGTAATCGAGGATTTCTTCATCAGGCTTTCATACTGCCTGGACATTAAATAGGACTGCACCTGTGCCATCATATCCATCATTACAACAACAATGATAAGAAGTGACGTTCCACCGAAGTAGAAAGGTACATTCCACTTAACAATCATAAATTCAGGTATCAGACAAACAAAGGTTAGATAGACAGCACCCGCCAATGTAAGACGTGAAACAATCTTGTCAATGTATTGACTGGTTTGAACGCCAGGACGAATCCCGGGCACAAACGCACCTGACTTTTTTAAGTTATCCGCTATTTCTTTAGGATTAAAAGTTAATGCCGTATAGAAAAAGCAGAAAAAGACAATCATCGCCGCATAGGTCAACGCATAAATTGGTTGACCAGGGGACAATGTGGTAGAAATATCTCTTAACCAACCCATGCCTTCGGCTTGACCAAACCAACTACCCAAGCTTGCTGGGAAGAGAATGATACTGGATGCGAAGATGGGTGGAATTACTCCAGCCATATTTAATTTAAGAGGCAAATGGGAGCTTTGGCCCTGAACCATACGTCGTCCTTGCTGGCGTTTGGCATAATTTACCGTTAACCGTCTTTGCCCTCTTTCAACAAAAACGACCAAAGCAGTTATGGCAATTGCTCCAATGAACAACGTTAGCACACCTAGAGGACTAAATGAACCTGTACGCGCAAGTTCTAACGTCCCAGCTACAGCTCCAGGCAATCCAGCAACAATACTGCCGAAAATTACAAGTGAAATACCGTTACCAATTCCACGCTCGGTCATTTGTTCGCCAAGCCAAACCAGAAACATAGTTCCAGTTACTAGGGTGGCTACAGCTACTATTTTAAATCCAAGACCTGGAATTAATACAACCGCGCTACCGCCAGCTTGCTGACCTTCAATGGCAATTGAAATACCAAGCGCCTGAAATGTTGCTAACACGACAGTGAAATAACGTGTGTACTGTGTAATCTTGCGACGACCAGATTCTCCTTCCTTCTTCAATTGTTCTAATTGCGGAATAACTGAAGTCATCATCTGAACGATGATAGAAGCAGAAATATAGGGCATTACACCCAGTGCTAATATTGACAAACGCTCCAACGCACCACCAGAAAACATATTAAATACGTCTACAATGGAACCTCGGGTTTGCGCAAACAACGCAGCAACTGCCGTGGGATCAACACCTGGAATCGGAATATGTGTTCCAACACGAAAAACTACGATAGCTCCCAGCACAAAAAAGATACGCTGGCGCAATTCACCCAATTGACTTCCGGATCCTAAAGCTGGTGAACGAGTAGCCATTAGCTGTCTACCGAGCCTCCGGCCTGTTCAATTGCTGCTCGCGCACCTTTGGTAGCCGTTAAGCCTTTAAGGTTAACGGCACGATCGATAGAACCGGAAAGAATCACTTTAGCACGTAAGGTATCATGGCCAACTATACCCGCTGCAATTAGCGCGGTCAGGTCGACGTCTGTATCGGTCATTTTACTTAGTTCATGTAGGCGAATTTCCGCAACCTTCTTACGCGTCATTGATCGAAACCCACGCTTTGGCAAACGACGTTGAAGTGGCATCTGCCCACCTTCAAAACCTACTTTATGATAACCACCCGAGCGAGATTTCTGACCTTTCTGGCCGCGCCCACCTGTTTTACCGATACCTGACCCAGGGCCACGTCCAACACGCTTACGCTTTTGTGTTGCACCTTCGGCTGGTTGAATAGTATTTAAATACACGATTAGTTCTCCTCTACCCGTAACAAATACGGGATTTTTCGAATCATGCCACGGACTGCTGGCGTATCTTCAAGCTCTACAGTTTGATGTATTTTTCTCAAACCAAGACCATGCACGCAAGCAATATGCCTTCTACCACGTCCGTACTTACTCTTAATTAAAGTCACTTTGACTGTTTTGTTCGTCATAACCTTAATACCAATTACAATTCTTTAATGGACTTGCCACGCTTGGCAGCAACCTGTTTCGGGCTGCGCATGGAGCGAAGTCCAGCAATTGTGGCACGAGTAACATTAACCGGATTTGTGGTTCCAATTACCTTAGCCAAAACATCTCGAATACCAGCCACTTCGAATACAGCTCGCATAGTGCCACCAGCGATGATTCCTGTACCTTCTGAAGCAGGTCGTAATACTACCCGTGCGGCTCCATGACGGCCGAGTGTGGGATAGTGTAATGTGCCGCCTTTCATCTCAACCTTGAACATATTGCGGCGAGCATCTTCCATTGCTTTTTGTACTGCAAGAGGCACTTCACGTGCTTTGCCACGTCCCATACCAACCCGACCTTTACCGTCACCAACAACTGTTAGCGCAGAAAAGCCAAATATACGTCCACCCTTAACAACCTTTGCAACACGTCTGACGTTAATCAGTTGTTCCTGAAGGTCTTCAGAGTCTTTTTTCATTCTGTCCGTTGGAGTAGCCATTTACTTCGCTCGTTAATTCTAAAAGTCCAGACCGCCTTCACGGGCTGCATCTGCAAATGCCTTGGTTCGACCGTGGTATTTAAACCCGGATCGGTCAAAGGCGACCTTGGTGACTCCAGCTTGCTTGGCCTTATCAGCGATTCTCGCGCCTACAGCCTTCGCAGCTTCAACATTGCCACCGTATTTCATATTCTGTCGCACTTCGGCTTCTACAGAGGAAGCACTGGCAAGAACCTGATCGGAATCTGCTGAGATAACCTGTGCATATATATGTCTTGGTGTTCTAAACATACATAAGCGGGTTTTACCCTGCAGCTGAATCTTGGCTCGGGTTTTTCTTGCTCTCCGAAGCCTGCTTTCTTTCTTACTAGCCATGATTTGACCTGATTAATCTTTCAAATAATTGCGTTGGAAACTTGATGCCTACTTCTTCTTGGCCTGTTTCTTCAACACGTATTCATCAGCGTATCGAACACCTTTGCCCTTGTAAGGCTCAGGTGGGCGATAAGCCCGCAATTCGGCTGCAACCTGCCCAACCTTTTGTTTATCAACGCCCTTAACTAACATTTCTGTTTGAGTCGGTGTTTCAACAGTTACGCCTTCTGGCACTTCGTAAACTACCGGATGGGAAAACCCAAGAGAAAGATTTACTTTACCGCCCTGGGCCTGGGCTCGATAACCTACACCGATGATAGTCAGTTTCTTTTCGAAACCAATTGAAACACCAGCAACCATATTATTTACCAGCGAGCGCATAGTTCCTGCTAATGCACGACTTTGTTTCTCTTCGTTTTGCGGCTTAAATGACAAAACGCCATCGTTTTCCGATATGCCCACGATAGGATGAAGTTGCAATGACAACTCTCCCTTAGGACCTTTAAGCTTAACCAGTCCCTCGTTCAGAGTGCAATCAACACCCTTTGGCAAGGTTACCGGACTTTTTGCTACGCGAGACATTATTTCTCTCCGAATAACCTAAAATACTGTACAGACAACTTCACCACCAGCACCGGCATTTTTCGCCGCTTTACCAGTCATGATACCTTTTGATGTAGACATAATTGCCACACCTAACCCACCTTGCACCAATGGAATTTCCGAAGCGCTCTTGTAAACACGACGACCGGGTTTGCTTATACGATCAATATCTTCAATAACCGGACGACCCTGATAGTACTTAAGGGATACGTTCAAAGATTTTTTGTTGCCATCAATATCGGCAACAGAATAACCCTTTATATAACCTTCATCTTTCAATACCGCCAGAATGGCTTCTTTTACTTTAGAAGCTGGCATGATTACTTCGCGCTTAGTGGCATGTAGACCGTTACGAATTCGGGTCAACATATCAGCTATTGGATCAGACATACTCATAATTTTGGCCTCTTACCAGCTGGCTTTAACGACACCCGGAGCTTCACCACGCATGATGAGCTCACGGAGTTTATTTCGACCGATACCAAATCGACGAAAAAATCCTCGTGGACGGCCGGTTAATGCGCATCGATTACGTTGACGACTGCGACTGCTGTCACGAGGTAATTTCTGCAATCTGATCATCGCATCCCACTTCTCTTCGTAGTCAACATTTTGATCACTGATTGTTTCACGCAGCTCAAGTCTTTTTCGAGCATACTTGCCAGCGATGATTTTCCGCTTAACATCGCGGGCTATCATGGATTTCTTTGCCATAATGAATTCCGTACTAGTTTTTAAGGGGAAACTTGAATGCACGCAATAATGCTTCAGCTTCCTGGTCAGTTGCAGCAGACGTGGTAATTGCAACATCCATTCCACGTATAGCATCAATCTTGTCATAATCTATTTCAGGGAACACAATCTGCTCCTTAATACCGAAAGAGTAGTTGCCGCGCCCATCAAATGATTTATTAGAAAGTCCGCGAAAATCCCTTACTCGAGGAATCGCGACACTAATCAAGCGATCTAGAAATTCGTACATACGTGTACGACGCAGAGTGACTTTGCAACCAATCGGCCAGCCTTCACGTATCTTGAAAGCCGCCTCGGATTTCTTTGCATAGGTAACGATTGCTTTCTGCCCTGCAATTCGTGTCATCTCTTCTTGAGCTGCCTGAAGAATATTCTTGTTCTTTAATGATTCGCCAAGACCCATATTGAGAGTAATTTTCTCGATACGAGGCATTTGCATAGCATTTTCAAACTTAAACTGTTCCTGCAATGCTGGAACAACATCTGATTTATATATTTCTGCTAATCTGGACATGTCTGCTACCGCTTAAACGTCAAGTACTTCGCCATCAGATTTGAAGAAACGAACTTTCTTGCCGTCCTCCAAAATCTTAAATCCCACACGATCTGCCTTCTTGCTACGCGGATTAAAATGCGCGAGGTTCGAAAGCTGGATGGGCGCTTCTTTTTCAATAATGCCACCAGTCTCACCCTTATTCGGGTTAGGTTTGACATGTTTCTTAATAATGTTGACATCATTTACCAGCGCACGACCATCTGTCATGATCTTTAAAACAGTGCCACGTTTACCACTATCTCTACCGGTTAACACTAAAACATCATCGCCTTGTTTAATCTTGTTCATAGCTGAAACCTTAAAGAACCTCAGGAGCCAGAGAAATGATTCGCATAAAACGTTCAGATCGTAACTCACGAGTTACGGGTCCGAAAATACGCGTACCAATTGGCTGCAGATTAGCGTTTAACAAAACTGCTGAATTTTTATCAAAACGAATCAAAGAACCGTCAGGGCGTCGGACGCCATGACGAGTTCGAACCACTACAGCGTTGTAAACATCACCTTTTTTTACTTTGCTATTTGGAATGGCTTCTTTAATGCTGATTTTGATAATGTCACCAATTCCAGCATAACGACGCTTGGATCCGCCTAATACTTTGATGCACTGAACACGGCGCGCACCACTATTATCTGCTACATCCAGATTACTTTGCATTTGAATCATGGCTTGTTCTCCTACCTAGAGGCTGCGACGATGGAAACCAAACGCCAACTCTTGTTTTTGGAGAGGGGGCGACATTCTTCAATTACAACTTTGTCGCCTTCCTTGCAGGTGTTTTCTTCGTCGTGCGCGTGCATTTTAGTTGACCGACGGATGTACTTCTTATACAAAGGATGCTGAAGTTGACGCTCTACCAGTACGGTTATGGTCTTATTCATTTTTGCACTCACTACACTACCAGTTACCTGGCGTGCAGATTTGCTTTCTTGATTAGTTTCTGTCTGCGTCATTCTTAAGCACTCGCTAACTCAGTCATTCGCGTCTTTATACGTGCAATCTGTCTTCGCACAACTTTAAAGCGGGCCGGACTTGCTAATTGGCCGGTGCCTCGTTGCATGCGCAGGTTAAACTGCTCTCGACGTAATTCAATCAACTCTTTCTTGAGTTCATCTGCGTTCAGGGTTTTAACTTCTTTGTCTGCCATGGTCTCTTACCGGGAAACAAAAGTAGTGGCAATTGGTAGCTTGGCGCCGGCCAGGCGAAATGCCTCGCGAGCCAAATCTTCACTGACACCTTCAATTTCAAATAACATTTTTCCGGGTTGAACAAGAGCCACCCAGTATTCTGGATTACCCTTACCTTTACCCATTCGAACCTCAAGTGGTTTCTTCGAAACCGGCTTGTCAGGAAATACTCTAATCCATATTCGACCGCCACGTTTAACATGGCGATTAATCGCCCGTCTGCTGGCTTCGATTTGTCTTGCAGTAAGTCGACCACGCCCGGTGCACTTAAGCCCGAACTCGCCAAAACTCACGCTACTGCCGCGAATAGCGAGACCGCGATTGCGACCCTTCATCTGCTTACGATACTTGGTTCTTTTAGGCTGTAACATTGACCAATCCCGTTATTAAGCGGTAGCACCCGAGGCATCGGCAACTTCTGCAACCGTTTCTTCCTCGAATATCTCACCTTTGAAAATCCAGACTTTCACGCCAATCACACCGTAGGTAGTGTTGGCGGTTGAAAAACCATAATCCACGTCTGCTCGTAGTGTATGCAATGGCACACGACCTTCGCGATACCATTCAGTACGTGCAATTTCTGCACCGTTCAAACGACCGGCCAGCATAACTTTTACGCCCTGAGCACCTAAACGCATAGAGTTTTGTACCGCGCGCTTCATAGCACGACGAAACATGATACGTTTTTCCAATTGCTGACAGATATTATCGGCCACCAATTTAGCATCCAGTTCTGGCTTGCGAATTTCTTCAACCGCAATCTGAACCGGTGCACTATTCATTTTGGACAGGTCGCGCCTTAGTTTCTCGATGTCTTCACCCTTTTTACCGATAACAATACCGGGACGGGCGGTAAACACCGTGATATTAAGGTTATCACCAAAACGATCGAGTTGGATTTTGCTAATTGCTGCGTTAGCGAGTCTCTTGTTTATAAACTCACGAATTTCCATATCAGCGGTCAGCTTACGAGCATAGTCGCGTCCAGATGCATACCATTTCGCATTCCAGTCACGGATAATGCCGAGGCGAAACCCATTTGGTTGTACTTTTTGACCCATAGTTCTGTCTCTCTTACTCGTCGCTCACGGTAACCGTGATATGGCAATTCTGCTTTTTGATTGATGCAGCACGTCCCTTTGCGCGGGCTCTCCAACGTTTCATCGTCGGCGCTTCGTCAACCATAATGGCTGAAACTTTCAGCTCATCTATGTCTGCACCTTCGTTGTGCTCTGCATTGGCAATTGCCGATTCCAGAACCTTTCGAACATGTACTGCCGCTTTTTTAGGACTGAATTCCAAAATCTCAACTGCTCGTGCAACTGGAAGTTTGCGAATCTGATCAACGACTAAACGACATTTTTGTGGTGATAGTCGAACATACTTTGCTACTGCGGATACTTGCATAATAGTTTCCCCTAACGCTTCGACTTCTTATCAGCAATATGTCCGCGGAATGTACGAGTTGGAGCAAACTCACCCAACTTGTGTCCGACCATATTCTCTGAAATCAGAACTGGCACATGAAGCTTGCCATTATGTACCGCAATGGTAAGGCCGACGAATTCCGGCATAATCATTGAACGACGCGACCAAGTCTTAACCGGCTTGCGGGATTTCTCATCCTTCGCTCGGGAAACCTTTGACCACAGATGATGGTCAACAAATGGACCTTTTTTAATGGAACGAGGCATATCTACTTCTTCCTTCTACGAACAATCATGGAATCTGTACGCTTGTTTGAGCGCGTACGAAAACCCTTGGTGGGGACACCCCAGGGACTAACCGGATGACGTCCGCCTGATGTACGGCCTTCACCACCACCATGGGGGTGATCAACTGGATTCATTGCAACACCGCGCACGGTTGGTCGTATACCGCGCCAGCGTTTGGCACCAGCTTTACCGAGCTTTCTAAGACTGTGCTCCTGGTTGCCAACTTCACCAACTGTTGCTCGACAATCTATTGGCACTCGACGCATTTCACCTGATCGAAGTCTCAATAGAGCCGTCTTACCTTCTTTGCCGAGAAACTGAATCGAAGTTCCAGCCGACCGCGCCATTTGTCCACCCTTACCTGGCTTCATTTCGACACAATGAATAACCGTACCAACTGGTATGTTTTTCAATGGTAATGAATTACCTTCAGAAATTGGGACACCTGGACCAGATTGCAAGGTATCACCCACCTTAGCTTTCTTCGGTGCAAGAACATAACGACGTTCACCATCTGCATAAAGCAGCAGTGCAAGATTTGCACTTCGATTAGGGTCGTATTCAAAACGTTCAATCTTTGCAGGTATTCCGTCTTTGGTTCGACGAAAATCCACTACACGATAGTGACGCTTATGACCACCACCACGATGACGAACCGTTATGCGACCTTTATTATTGCGGCCGCTGGTCGCACGCTTTGGTTCGATCAGGGAAGCAATCGGACTGCCTTTATGCAAATCCGGATTAACCACCTTGACCATACCCCGACGGGCAGGTGAAGTTGGTTTTTGTTTAACTAGTGCCATTTTAAAAACTACCCATTACTTGTTTGTCTACGCACCGCCACCGATAAAATCGATGTCGTGGCCTTCAGCCAACTGTACGTAGGCTTTTTTCCAGTTGCTGCGTTTTCCGGGGGTTCGACCAATTCGCTTGACCTTGCCTCGCACATTTAGCACCTGAACATTTTCCACAACCACTTCAAACAGTTTCTCTACTGCTGCCTTAACTTCAGGCTTAGTGGCATTACGCAGCACTTCAAAAACAACCTGACCATGCTTATCTGCAACATTGGTGGTTTTTTCAGAAATATGCGGACGCAGTATTATTTGCATCAAGCGTTCTTCATTCATTGCAGACCCTCTTCAATTTTCTTGAGCGCGTCGGCTGTACAAACTACATTCTTACGCTGCAGTAAAGTAAGCGGACTAACTTCACTTGCATCGATAACCTCAACATGAATCAGGTTTCTTGCAGCCAGATCTATATTTCGACTTTCGCCAGTAACAATAATCAACACATCTTCCATATTAGCTGCATCAAGTTTAGCCTTGAGCAGTTTAGTCTTTGGTTCGGCAAGCTGAAGATCGTTAACGACCTGCAAACGTTCTTGTCTAACCAACTCGGACAAAACTGACTTTAGAGCACCCCGATACATCTTACGATTAACTTTTTGCTCATAGCTTCTCGTCGCCGCAGGAAACGTGTTACCACCCCCACGAAAAATCGGGCTGCGAATTGTACCAGCTCTTGCACGTCCTGTGCCCTTTTGACGCCAAGGTTTTGCACCGCCACCACTTACTGCGGCACGATTCTTCTGCGCACTAGTTCCGGAACGAGCTGCGGCCATCTGAGAAACCACCACTTGGTGTATCAGAGGCTCTTTATAGTCAACAGCAAATATTGCGTCGCTGATTTCTAGACTACTGTTATCGCCACCATCTAAATTATTTACATTCATTTCCACGATGAGTCTCCTGTTATGACTTCACAGAAGGCGTAATCACCACATCCTGACCACGAGCCCCAGGAACGGAACCTCGAATCAGGATCAGATTGCGATCCGCGTCTATTCTAACAATTCTCAAGCTTTGCTGAGTAACTGGTGTGTTACCCATTTGACCTGCCATTTTCTTGCCTGGAAATACTCGACCAGGATCTTGATTTTGACCGATGGAACCCGGTTTTCGATGCGCTTTAGAGTTACCGTGCGTCGCACGTCCGCCTTTAAAATTATGTCGACGCATAACACCGGAGAAACCGCGACCTTTCATAACGCCGCGTACATCAACCATTTCACCTTCGTTGAAGATACTGACATCAACAGAATTACCAGCCTGCATCGCTGCCGCCTGTTCTGAACTCACACGAAATTCCCAAAGCCCACGACCCGGTGCCACTTCTGCTTTTGCGAAATGGCCCTTCATCGCCTTATTAACTCTTACCGAACGTCGCTCACCAGTAGTGACCTGAACTGCGCTGTAACCATCGCTTTCAGTATTTTTTACTTGAGTAATTCTGTTCGGCGCCGCGTCCACGACCGTGACGGGGGTTGATACCCCATCATCGGAGAACACCCGGGTCATGCCGATTTTCTTTCCGACTAATCCCAAACTCATGATTAAACCTTTGCTATCTCTTAAATATTCGAACGGGTGACTGAAATTAGCTCAACTTAATTTCAACATCTACGCCAGCGGCGAGATCGAGCTTCATCAATGCATCTACTGTTTTATCCGTAGGCTCTACGATATCCATAATTCGCTTATGCGTACGGATTTCAAACTGGTCCCGAGATGACTTGTACTTATGAGGTGAACGCAACAAGTTGTAGCGTTCCTTCTTGGTCGGTAACGGAATTGGTCCACGCACGATTGCACCGGTGCGTCGGGCAGTCTCGACTATTTCGGCTGCTGAACGATCGATCATCTTATGATCAAACGCTTTCAGACGAATGCGAATCTTCTGACTATTAACTTTCACTTTAGGTTTATCCCCTGGAACTGCCTTAATTTAAAGAACATTAAAGCTGCGACAACCGGGCCACAGCCGTTTGCATTTAATTCAAATAAACAATCTATTCAATAACTTTGGAAACCACACCGGCACCCACTGTACGTCCGCCTTCACGGATCGCAAAGCGTAAGCCATCTTCCATCGCAATCGGGGCAATTAATTCTGCCACTACCATTACGTTATCTCC
>JBLHGU010000017.1:0-48650 GCA_047615875.1 Parasphingorhabdus sp. | reverse complement strand
CCCTAAAAAAACTAAAAACAAAATTAATTACTTACACTGGTCCGACCCCTAAAAAAATCTCTACTAACAAATCCCTAAAAAATCAAGTCGCACCTTTTACATCGATTTAACATTTTTCTGTCAGCTACGAGTTAAAGTAGAATCTTGGGCCTATGATGTAGGAAAAAAGAGTCGTTTATCACTTCAAAGAGCGTGAAAATGACGAACGGTATTTATTACACGACGAAGGGTAATATTTTCTCGATAAAACGTTGATATTCATTGACAATTTGCCAATTTTTAAGATAATAAAGAGGTGGTGAGGATTACACGCTTTGTCATTAACCGATCATTATTTGCCGACCTCTAGGCCGGCTTCAAGTTGGCGACCCAAATAGATTTTGGCGTCCGTCTGTCTTAATTCATTCGTCAGACAGGTTTCAACCAGCAAAATAGTTCAAATCCTGTGCAATGAGAACTTAAAACAGGGACACATAACGAAAATAGGCAATTGGATGTATGGCAATGAATTCCATTAGACGAAAATTAAACACTTGTTTCAGTAAACCGCGGTACTTAGTAGTTGGGTCTGTCTTAATTGGGCTGCTCTCTACTCAGGCACACGCGGTGCCTACCGTAGATGGCGTTCTCCATGGCGCAGCAGCAGGCGACGGAGATGGTGTGGCTGACATCAATGATTATTGGCTCTATGCCACATCCGCTCTGGGAAGCAACCTTTACACTTATATAGACATACCAACCAACAGGCTCTTTGTAGCACTGGAGGTAGATACCTCTGTCAATGACAACGTGTTTGCAAAGGGCGAGCAAACTTACGCAAATACTGCAGGTTGGGGTAATCGGGCGTTTACAAACCTGATTAACTCGGAGTACTCCTCATTCACCTTCGAGTGTAAAGGAGGTACAAGCTGGGCATGGCAGCAGGGTTATGCCTGTGAAACCAGTCCTGGTACCTGGGAATCCACCGCAGATAATAGTTGCGCAGGAGGTAATGGAGCAGCAACCCCCACCACTTTGTATTCTGCTAGCTCATTGATGTACAACATGAACCAGTATGGTACCAGTAGCGTTCCTCCTACAAGTGCAGGAAAACCCTGGAATCTTGCTTTAAACACCACAGCTAGTAAGAATAAATCAGAGTGGGTCTCACCTTTTGCGGGAGCCTCGCCGACAGCCGTACCTGGAGTAACTCCCGAACCTGGACATTACCCTGGCTTTAGTCCAATTTCTGGCTCACCTACTAACAATAACTATAACTATGAATGGAAGATGATCTACGAATGGAGCGTGGACATGGGTGCTGACTGTCCAGCAGCCGAAAACCTCTTCATAGTTGCGGGTGCGTCGCATCATTCTCCTTCCAAGTTTGGGAAATCAGTGGTTAATGATCCCTTCGATCCGCCAGAACTAGCACTCAGCGATCTGGGCGATCTACCCGACACCTACGGCACTCTGGTAGCCGGTGGCGCTGGAGGTGCACAACACACCTTCAAACCGGGAATTGGTGTATTAACAATTGGTACAGAACGCGACTTCGAAGATGAAGGCGTTCCAGGTGCCACAGCAGTTGGTGATGACAATGCAACCGGCACTGGAGGCAGTGGTGATGACGAGGACGGTGTGGCATTTCAGGCTGGCAGGGCATTCAATGATGCTGACACCGTCGGCAGCACAGGAGATGACTACTATACCTACACTGTCACGGTAACAGTCACCAACAGTCTCGGCACTAATGCCATGTTAACCGGTTTCATGGACTGGGATAGCGATGATGACTTTGATGACACAGCCAACTCTTACACCAACAATAACACCAACAATAGCAGTGGCGTCGCACCGACCATCACAGGCGAAGCGGTTACGGTAGCTGCAAACAGCTCTGGTGACTATACACTGACCTGGAATATTCCGCTCGCGGATGCACTTGCCGGTGATTTCGAATTCCGTTTTCGACTCGGCGCAGGCACTTCCGGATTCACCTCTGCGGGGGAGGTTTCTGGCGGCGAGGTAGAAGACTACGTCGAGGCACTTGGTACCAATCCGGTCTCGCTCAGCCACTTCAAATCTCGTATTCAGGGCAATGCGCTGAAAGTTAACTGGAATACAGAGTCCGAAACCTTCAATGTCGGTTTCGAACTATGGGGCAAGGTTGCTGACGAATGGGTTATGCTGAGCAATAAGCTTACCCTGTCTAAATCTCGCGATGCGGTTACACCCGAAAAATACAAGACCCGTATTTCCATGCGGGACAAAGACTTCAGTGTCGACGATATTCAAGCATTGGGTATTTCCAGCATCGACACCTTTGCCAACTCTGAGATGTTCGGCCCCTTTGAAATTGGTCAAAGTTACGGCGACGAAACCTTACCAGCCCCGATTCCCTGGAATCATATTCGTACAGCCTATGATGCGGCTATGCTGGGTAAAGGCTTTAGTCACAATGGCAGGCGCTGGACCTCCAAAGCTAAGAATACATCGGCTACCGTAGGGGTTGATGCCAAAGTGTCCGATGCAGGCATGCACCAGATTACTGATGCACAACTACTAGCTGCAGGCCTTGATCTGAACGGTGTGGCGGTTCACGCCATTGCAGTATCACTAAAGGGAGAAGGCGTGCCTCGCTGGATCAGCAATCGCGGCAAAAAAACCAAACGACGCAACAGCAAATTCGAGCGAGGCTCCTCAATTCACTTCTGGGGCAACAAACCGGACTTTCCTGATGCACTGTATATCGAGGATTATGTTTATCGGGTGTCTGTAGACCCTGCGCTAGCATTACCCCTGGGTCGGCGCATAAATCGTGATGTCGCAGAAGGCCCGGATTACCAGTTGACCCGAGTGGAGATCAACGAGGATGTGGCCTACAACTTTGGCAATCGCGCCGAAGACCCCTGGTATGCAACCAAGCTGCAATATCCCTGGGGTCCCGTCAGTTATCAGACCACAGCTAATATTGGCGATGATCTGCTAACTGATATTCCCGGCAGACTTGAAGTGGTGGTGGCGGGTGCTACAGATTTTCCAGATCTTGCACTGGACCATGCGGTTCGTGTTGTAGTCAACGGAACCGTAATTGCTGAAGAGCAATTTAATGGCCAAAAGGTGAAAACACTGAGTGGGGAAATCCCGGCCTCAGTATGGCAAGCCGGACCTCCATTTCAGGTAAGTGTTGAGGCACCAGGTTCAACCGAGGCCACCTTCGACGTGTTCTTCGTTGACCGCATCAACCTATGGTACCCACGCCCGTCAGTTGCCGTGGAAGACGCCATGCTGATAGAAGAGGCTGTAGCAGCAGACAGTATTACGGTTTCAGGGTTGAGCTCAAGGAGAGCCGTAGCCTATGCTGCGGATAATCTGGGTAATTTGTCACGCTTGAAAATGCTCAAGACGTGGGTCGGTACAGGTGTGAACAAAGAATTTAATGTAACCGTTCCCACTATTCCCAGCATACGTGACAGCGAAATCTCTTATTGGGTATCCACCAAAGACGCGTTACTGAGCCCTGAGATTATTGGTCCGGTCAATAGCAAGGATCTATTGGCTGGGGCAGCAGAATATCTGATAATCGCGGACCAATCGTTCATTCCAGCGAACGGGGACACAGCGCACCCCCTGGCGCGTTATATACAGCATCGTGAAAGCCAGGGCTGGAGCATTAAACTCGTTTCTGTTCAGGACGTTCAGATGCAATACGGCGGCGGTATGGCGTTGCCACAGGCAGTAACCAACTATCTTAAGGCTGCTGATAGCGCATTCGGATTCACTCATGTTCTGCTGATTGGCGACGACACCTATGACTATATGGACAAACTCGGTCACGGAAGCATTAGCTACATTCCTACCATGTACCGAGAGACGGCTTTTATCGCCCACTCTCCCAGTGACAACGCCCTGCTAGATCTGGATGGCAAGTTAGGTCCGGATAAAGCCAGTGGCCGATGGCCAGTGCGTACGCTGACTGATCTGGAAGTGGTGGTGACCAAGACTCTGGACTGGGAAGATAATCTGCAAGGGCCGCAGCATGCACGCAGTGCGGTTTGGATAACAGATGCTCAGGATCCAAACAATCCGTCCTTTGTTGATCAAGCGGAGAAGATGATCGCTGAACACAAAACACCCGAGGCGGGCGGTAAAGCAACACCATGGCCTGCTGCAAACATTGATCGTGTGTACTACGATCAGGTGGTAGCGAAACCCGGAATATCTATCGGCCAAACCGCCCGCGAGCAGTTTATTGCTCATATTGAGGATGGCAAGACTATAACCGGTTATGTCGGACATGGTTCCACCACAGGTTGGTCTAGGTGGGGATTGTTAAGGCCGGGAAATATCAGTGATATGAATAATGAGGGCAAGCCTACGTTGATCACTACGTTGACCTGCTACACCAGTTATTTTGTATCGCCATTAATGGATACCCTGGCTCATCGACTGTTGAATGGTTACCGTATCGACGCTGGCGGCGCACAAATAGCCGGTGTCGCCAACGGTGCAGTAGCAGTGCATGGTGCCACCACCTTGTCTAGCTACGGAACCAACGAACTAGTCGCAGAAGAAGTTCTCAAGCAACAGATGCAAAATGAAGAGACTCTGGGTCGGGCTGTTCAAATAGCCAGTGACAAGGCTGCTGCTAGCGGTTTCAGAGATGTAGTGGTTAACTGGGCTCTACTCGGTGATCCTACCTTAAAAGTGACGCCTTAGGTAATCATACTATTCGGACGGTCAGGTTGAGGGAAATGAACGACCGAACCGTCCACTTGTTATCCCTCTGGTTATCCCACTAAATGTCAGATGTCCGTCCAGTGCTGCAGCCACAAAACATACCCCAGGCAATGATTCACCAATAATTTTTCCCTTGGGGGGGCATTCGGATCAGTAATACCCCGGCGCACTACATCTGCTCTTACATATCTCTGCCATGCTGTGAATTTGTTAAACAGAATGTCATGAATTGAGTCCCGATTATGCTCGAAACCAGCCATAATAAAAGACGATAATAGACCGGTGCGGGATTTCGCGCGAATATTTTCAGGTATTTTACCTTGCATAATTTCCCGCATCAGCCACTTGGTTCGCCCATTTCGATGCGACATGGAAGTGGGCAAATTCAGAAAAAACCGAACCAGCTTTTCATTTTGAAATGGATCACGTCGCTCAATTCCAAAAGGACGGCAAAAAGAGTTTTCATGGGCGATACCCCAGGCCATTCGCCAGCCCAGTAATCGCTCCGCATAAGCCGGGTAAGTGTGATCGTTACACTCTGGTGGCCATGTTTCCTGCTCTCTAATGTTTTCAAGAGCAAATGGCGTCAACCAATCGAAAGAAGGGTTTTTCAAAGGTTTAACTGAGCGATACATCCGACTGAACGGGTATCGAAATTCGGCGCAACGAAATGTTCCAGCCAAACCATTGTGCGTTACCATAGCCATTACCGATCTGCTTAATTCACCCCAGCAACGCCTATTAATCAGGTCGTATAGTTGTACTCTAGCGTCTGGATAAAGTTGATCTCCCGTGTGTCCATTGAGTATTGTTTGACACTGGTGTAAAGCCGCCAGTCTATAGCACTCTAGTATTAATGCTCGACACCCATTCAAAACTGGAAATTCGGGGGAAACGATACTTTTTTCCAGTAGGTTGCTATAGGGCAAAAGAGCAGAACCGTTAAACAATTCCAGTTTTAAATCCAGAAACTTGGCGTTCTGTGCGATGTAAATGCTTTCATCTGCCTCAGGGAATTCGGGCAATGCCCAGCTGGTTGCGATTAGCTTACGCCCAGTACCTCGCACCACTTGCCTGGCCATGGCGGCGACAGGGGCCGAGTCCATACCACCCGAGAGCATGATCGCAACATTGCCCCCAGTAGCACACGACTCAGAAACCGCCCCTCTGAATAAAGACTCAAACTGCTCTAACCATTCTGTTTCTGGGCCCGCTATCGAATCAGAGTGTAAGTCGATATCGGTGCGTGATGCAGATACACCCCTGTCAGAAACTGTCAGACGCTCACCTGGTAACATCTCTGTTATGTCATGAAACGGTGATTCTCCAGGCACCGAAGGATAAAACGAAGAGAAAAGACTCGACAGGTAAACTGGGTTTTCCTTGAATATGTAAGCAGTTGAGCTGGCTATCCAGGATGCCTGGGAAGCCATAATAGTCAAGTTACCGGATCGATGATAATAAGCTGTTCGGCTACCCATATTATCCCGACGAGAATAAAGGCGTTGCGTCTCAATCTCAACAACCACTACTAAAAAACTCCCACTTAGCATATCCAGGAGCGACGGGCCTAATTTACGATAAGCCTCAGAAAGCAATTCTGCCTGGTTTGAGTACTGAACGCTTTCTCCAGCCAGGCGGGAAATTTCCTGGACGTTAGCGAGGTACCCATCCAACACAACCCAGGTGCCATTGCCTTGCTTAGGTTGACTCAGATGGATGCAGGTAGGCTGCGTAGCAACCAGTAGTGTTTTTGAATGTTCCCGAGTGACCAGCTCACAGGTCACGTGGGTTTCCGCACGAATTCTATCGACTATTTGCTTAAATGATGGGACCAGCTTACCTTCTAGGTCGACTGCGAGCAAAAAGGGCATAATTCGAGACGGGGTTCTACGGGCAAACCACTAAGATGTTAAAGCTTGATTAGCTTAACAATAGATAGATTCAGAATGGATGCTCCATTCCGGGATTTCCGCTATCACTAAAACCAGGACTACCACCCAGCGTAATATCTTTAACCTCACCAAAACATTTCAGTTCAGGTTTTTGGTAAACCTTTAGTTCAGGTTCTCGTTGTCGGGAATCGCTTTGACCCTCTATTTTTACTAAGTCATTTGATTTACTCATATCCATATGGTCCCTATGCTGCGGAAATAGTGAGTTTATTAGAGTTAAGCAGATTTCTGGCTTCTAACAAACAGCTACAATTGAATCCATTCTCCACGATTTGCGGTGATACACAAACCGCCAAATTATTGGACTTATAATAGCACATTGTACTAGATATTCTGAAATATAATTGTCGCAATTACTCCCGCGGGCCAACCATCTAGCTTCGCCTACCTAGGAACCGCCTAGGGTCAAACCTGACTTTGTCGATATAAATCTCTGTTTTTATTCAAACTGAGCTGCAATAATTTAAGCGGAAACTAAAACATCGCCTTTTTCGTTATCGCCTATAAGTTGAAGCTTCGCGTTTTAATTGAAGATCGAAGCAATGACAGTGGATGAGGAGTTAACGGAGCGCCAGCCCTGTATTTACGCATAGAAATGGCCAGGGCCAACAAACTCGAATTTTATGCTTATCTGCGCGAAGTGTTCACTCGTTGACCGCTTACCAATATCACGCAAGCATTCACTGCAAAGACATATTCAAAAACAGAATGCTCGGGTTAGATGGTATTGTATCCATTGTTTTAATAATTCGACTTCACCAGAAACTGGCGCATAGGTAGTTTACAACCTTATCCAAACTCTCAAAGCATCGCGGATAGTTGAATTGAAAGTTCTCATTTTTGCCATTGGCTAGCCTGGAAAATTCAATGAGTTGCTTCTGCAGATATTTCTCATCGGTAATGTCCAGTGTAAAACTGTTTTTTAATAACTCTGGAATTATCCCCACTTTCGCTAGCGGAGTTAATAATGGCGACATCTTTTCGTTTGTAGCCATGGGATTTAATACAACAATAGAAACTAATTGATTATTGAACTTGACACTGTCTCCGTTACGAACTGACATGCGGTACTTTCCATATTTGCCAATCTTGGTATCTTTCAGGTAATTATGATTGGGGTCAACTTTCTCAGCAGAGTCTCTCCATAATCTAATTCCACTATAAGCCGGGATTACTCTGTAACCTAAAATATCTTTCTTCAAATACACACAATCGTCTGACAACAAATTCAAGCCTGCCCGATGCAGGCTCGCAGCCAGAGTGGATTTACCAATTCCACTGGGGCCAATAAATAACACCACTCGACCCTCGCCCTCTATTGCGCTTGCGTGGATTACAGTTTGATAGTGGTGTCCATACATTCGGGGAATTATCTGATCTAATAATAAATGTCGTAACACTTCTGGGGCCGTTGTATCAGCCGTCGTATATCGCACAGTTTTTAGATCGCGACTTATTCGAAATCTTGCCAATCCCGGAAATTCAAGCTGATAGCAATCTGCTGACTTACCGCAGGAGATGCTGACTTGCCCTTCCGGGGTTTCGTAATTGTGAAACCAGATTATCTCACTGGAATCTTTGTAAAGCGTATCTCTACAGATAGTAATGGCAGGGGACTGGCAACGCGATGACATAAGCTCTGGTGAAATAGCATCAACTTCCAGAGTCGAGTCAAAGATTTGATACTTGTAATATGAATTCGAACTCATAGGCTTATACTATTGCGACGATTCATTTTAACCAATACCGGTTTTATAATGCGACAAAGCAAATGGCTATTTATATACATTTTCAATTGCTATTAGTTCGCCCGTCATTAACTGGATAGGGATTGCATGGGGTTGAAGATTAAAAGTTGGGAACAATAGCAGCGATACTCTCCAGAAAAAACTTCCGAGTTGATCCGCAACAAGTTAGCGGAATGCTGAAAAGCACGCAACGCTTTCAGGGCGACAAGCCAAACATATTAAGCCAATTGAATGTTGCAATGGGTCATGTCTCTTTTACAGCAAACTTTAATGTTGGCATAACTTCTTCGGTTAATTGCATACAAGAAGATGGTCTTTGCATAGTGTTTGATGGAATGTTGGATGATCGTGAGGCAATTACTAGAAAATTGCCTGGCGTACTTAATCAATGTCACTCTGACGCCGGGCTTGTTTTGAATTGTTATCGCTATTTTAAAGCGGATTGCGCGACCCATCTTTCCGGTGAGTTTGTATTTATAATTCACGATTCCAAAACTCAACAACTGTTGTGTGCACGCGACAGAGCCGGTTGCAAACCGTTGTTCTTTGCTTTTTTGAATGACACATTACTAATTGGCTCGGAACCGGTTCAGTTATTTAGTCAGCCCGGGCTTTCCCCGGCCCCAAATCAGACTATGTTGGTACAGTATCTCTTAAGTAGTATGTCGAGCAAATCGGATACGATTTTTCGTGAAGTTAGAAGACTACCACCTGATCATACGCTCCTACTGACTAGAGATACCCTACTGATAAAACCTAATCCCAGCCTGCAACATTACCAAAGAAATATAGAAGTCAAAACCCTGATTACCCCTCTGAAATTCGTAATAAAATCTTCGCTAGCGTTAATAGCCGAGCAATAACTACTGGAGGAAAAACAGGTATACAGTTAAGTGGCGGCGTAGACTCCTCGTCAGTGGCGGCCAGCGCACTCCATATATTCAAGAAGAATGCATATGATGAAAGAAACCTGGAACTCTTTTCCCTGGTTTTTCCAGGACAAGCCTGTGATGAGTCAAATTACATCAAGGCTTTTTATGATTTCTATTCAACAGTCACAAGCCACCGTTTTCCGCCATCGCCGCGTGCTCATGAATGGTACTCATCCTATGTAAGCCTACATCAGGATATACCTCCATACCCAAATGGCTCGATGAGTCTCGACTTATATAAACACGCTCAACAACGAAGTATTGCTCGGTTGCTAACAGGTCTCGGCGGAGATGAATAGTTTCAGGCCAGTCGATTTTATATCGCCGACTTACTGTCCAATGGGAGATTGTTGGAGTTAAGAAATTTCCTGAGAAGTTACCAAAATGTTCCTTCAGATTCCCTTTTTACCCAACAGATAATTACTCATGGTATAGCGCCGCTATTGCCTGAATCAGTTAAATCGATAATTGGAATTTCACGAGGAGGAAAACAACCCACGCCACCAAACTGGATGGGACCAGAGCTCTTAGATCTGGCACAACAGGAATTATTACAAACTATGGTAACCGCTGGTCCGGTTCGAGGCTATGCCGCTCAACATCTATGGAAGGCCGCAACCAGTGGGTTTCAAACTCATGCGATGGAAATGGAGGAGCGACTCGCTGCGGGCTTCGGTATTGAACTTGGGCATCCGTTTTATGACCAGAGGGTTATTCAAGCTAGTCTGGCATTGCCTATGAATCAACGCATCCGGAAAAATCTAAATAAGTATGCTCTGCGCCAGGCCATGTCAGACTATTTGCCAGCTCTGATATACAAGCGCCCAGACAAGGCAGAGTTTTCGTCAGTATTTTTGAATGCCCTCAAGGCTGTTGGTCGAGAAAATTTCGAACCACAGGTAGCTCATAGTTTTGGTTGGGTTAACAAACAACTCGCGATAGAACTATTCGACCAAACAATGTGTGATTTGGATAATCGAGTCCCGGTGAACGGTGCTAATCTCTGGAGTCTGTGGCATATTTATGGATTGGAACTGGTTTCTAGTAAAGTATTTAGCTCATGAGTAAAGTGATAAGGAATCCCAATATAAGTAAAAAGAGTCACCAAGGTGGACCTTGCCTACCGATTGAGGTTTCATCAGAAGCTGGTAAGACTTATACCACCCCCAAAATAACCTCGCTCGGCTTGATACAGGAAATAACCAGAATGCCAGGGGGTAGTGTTAATGCAGAAGGTGGTAGTGGCAAACCACATCAATTCTAAACTCCAAAATTTTTGCTAGGTTATGCTAGCCGGCATATCTCACTAGTTATCTAATGGTAAATGGATTCGACATCGGCTGATCAGACAGGTTAATCCAGGTTGTTTTAGTTCGCGTATAGTCTAGAATAGTTTCCATTCCAGCTTCTCGGCCATAACCTGAATGGTTATAACCACCAAATGGCGCAATGGGAGAAATCGCACGATAGGTATTTATCCAGCAAATACCGGCATGAATTCTTCGGGAGACCCGGTGTGCTCTAGCCAGATTGCTGGTGAAAATACCAGAACCTAATCCGTATACCGTGTCGTTGGCCATATCGATGGCTTCTTCTTCAGTGTCGAAGGGAACAATGGTCATAACCGGCCCAAACATTTCTACTTTCAATGTTTCTGTATCCATGTTTGATCCCTCAACCAAAGTGGGCTGAAAGTAGTTTCCTGTGGTTAAATCCGCGGGCACTTTCCCGCCAAAACGAATCTTTGCGCCCTGTTGCTCAGCTTTGGCAAGAGTATCTTTTACCTTCTCCACCTGTTCAGCCGTACATAACGGACCCACATGTGTTTTTGCATCGAGTGGATCGCCAATGACAATTCCTGAGGCCTTGGCCTCAATATTGGAAATAAGTTGCTCAACCACAGAGCGTTGCACAAAGGCTCGGGACCCGGCTACGCAGGACTGACCTGCCGCACCAAAATTTCCAGCAATGAGCCCGTTAGCAGCACTTTCCAGATCAGCATCTTCAAAAACGACTATAGGGGACTTACCGCCCAACTCCATAGTGGTAACGGCGAAATTTTCTGCGGAATTGCGAATAACATGGCGAGCAGTTTCAGGACCACCGGTAAAGGCTATACGATCCACATCGGGGTGGGACGTTAACGGTATGGCACAATTTTCCGCATCGCCACTGATTACCGACACTACGCCTTTAGGAAAACCAGCCTGCTCTATCAAACTGGCAAATTCCAGCATGGCACAGGGGGCCAATTCAGAGGCCTTTAACACCACACTGCAACCCGCTGCCAATGCCGGACCGAGCTTAGTTGCAGTTAAAAACATCTGTGCATTCCACGGTACTACTGCAACCACCACACCGATAGGCTCGCGGGTGGTGAACACATGCATGTCTGGTTTATCAATAGGTAGTGTGGCACCTTCTATCTTGTCTGCGAGGCCGGCGTAATAGCGATAATAGTCGCCAGCGTAGCCGGTCTGGGCCATAGTTTCTGCAGCCAACTTGCCACAATCTCGAGTCTCAAGTTCACCTAGCAACTGACTTTTCTCCTGAATCAAATCAGCCAGCTTATATAACAGCCGGCCCCGTTGCGTAGGCAACATATCTCGCCATTCGGGATCATTTAAAACAGCTCTAGCGGCATTGACAGCACGATTAACATCATCTTTTGATGCACACGCAAACTGTGCCCAGGGCTTGCCATCGGCTGGATTATAAGTTCGCATGATCTGGCCTTTAGAGCCATCGCACCATTCGCCAGCTATAAATAATTTGTAATGAGTTAGTTGGTTATCATCAGTCATGGTTTAACATTCTTGGGATATAAATATAGAGAATTGGTCTTACTTAGGACTCGCCAAACAAATGCACATCACCTTGATCTTCATAACCCAGGTAGAGTCCAAATACGCCGCTCTTTCGTTCCAGCGCATAGCGCTTCATCATCACTTTAAGGGCACTGGTTTTATAGTCAATTGAATCGAGTTCTTGCAATGGCACATAACGACCAAGATTACCGTTGTTATCGTTCCTGGCGCAGGCCCGGTAGTATGTATACACATGCCCGTCTACCTGATTCTCGTACAGGGAATATACGGGACCAATACTTACATCCAAACCACTGTTAGCAACATAGTCTTCTACTGCCGACTGGCTGCGTAATCGAGTGGGTGCGTCAATACCTGGTGGATGCATTCCCTGGTCTGATTCGCATAACAACACCTTGCCATCGTGTTCAATAATTACCCCCACGGTCGCCTTAGAAGTCGATACGGGAAGCTCAGCAGCGCGGCGCTCTAACTGTCTGCTGAAATAACCTGATCCACAGTATCCAAGACCTGTAGCGCCGTTCTGGGCAAAGTCTTTCACGCGGCCAATCAGAATCAAATGATCACCAGCATCGACTCTTTGTTCCGTCACACAGGAAAAATGGGCGACCAGATTATCAAACAGGGGGTTTCCGAATTCATCAGTATGCCAGTCAATGCCAGAGAACCTATCTGGTTGACGGCTAGCAAACAGATTAGATAAATCTTGTTGATGCTCCGACAGAACATTAATCGCAAAGTGGCCGGTCGCTTGAAACACTGGAAAGCTACTCATAGACCTGGCTGGGCAGACCAGCAATAAGGGTGGGTCCAGGGAAACCGAGGCAAATGAATTTGCTGTAAAACCAATTGGCTCACCCTGCTCTGTGCACGTAGTAACGATAGTTACTCCGGTCATAAACGTGCCAAAGGCATCCCGTAGCTGACGAATATCTGTGGCCATTTAAAGTGTCAACCGAGCAATAATTTGGTGAAAAACCAACTACACACCAGCCGGGTTTTCCACATCATGACCAAGATCCTTGAGATCCTGATAGCGATCACCAATTCGGTGATGGGGTCTACCACCTGTCGCACCACCCAGAGCGATTACCAGCTCCTTTTCGTTAGGCGAATCAGAAATAGAGAAATTGATCGTTAAATAGTGTGAGCGCCTACCAGCATCATTCTTATCCATCAATGGAATCATGATGGGTGCATTGGCAGGGCCGCGGGTGTTGCTGAAGGACAAATAAGATTTTGCACCTACAGCCTCGCGGTAGAAATTACCAAAACGCAGGGTATGAATCAGCCCTGAGGCATGCTCTATCTCACCATTTAAACCTACGACAGCCGCTTTGCCATAGGCCTCGATAGCATCACCGCCACCTGCCAATTCGATCATGCGATTGGTTAATAACTCGCCCAGTACAGGACCATAGGCCATAATTTCTGGTTTCAGGTCTTCAACATAACGACCAGCCCAGGGGTTGGTGATGACTGCGGCAACGGCAAACATGCGCCAGGGCGAAGCAGTTGGTTTGTAACCTTCAATCAAAATCTCTTCATCAAAGGTCACAATTTTTCTGATTTCAGGTTGCATGGAAAGTGGTCTCAAAATAAATACGGACGCAAAGATTAAAACAAATTAGCCGGTCTTGCACGCCCTGTCGCAACAAACTATCCACATTAATAGTCCTTAGGTGCCAGATAGTTATAGATGCAGGACGATTTTGTTCGCTGGTTATGAAGTGATGATATGGGCACTGGACACATAATGGCGCCGCACATTCATACACCTATCAGGAGCTACCCAAATGAGCAAACCATTAAGTCATGCCGATGGCATGATACTGGTACTTCTGGCTGGGGTATTCTGGTCTACCATGGGTATAGGTATACGTAGCATCGTCGATGCCAACGTCTGGCAAATATTGCTTTATCGTTCCATTGCGCTGACGCTGTTTCTGCTTTTGATAATAAGCGTTCGATCAAAGTGGAAGCCCTGGCGAACTATAAAACGCAGCGGAGCTGCCGGTGTAATTGGTGGTTGGGGGTTAGTATTTGCGTTTTCCGGTGGGATTTATGCCATACAAACCACTACTGTCGCCAATGCTATGTTCCTGTTTGCATCGGCACCATTTTTAGCGGCATTTCTGGGCTGGGTAATTCTTCGTGAGTCAGTCAGAAAGTCTACCTGGTACGCAATGATCATCGCTATTTTCGGCATCATCATGATGGTGGTAGATGGCTTTTCTACGGGCAACTCTACCGGCAATATAAGCGCGATGTTATCCGCAACCGGATTTGCGGTGTTCACCATTGCACTACGCTGGGGCAAGCTCGAGGACATGATGCCAACGGTATTGCTAGCTGGTTATTTTGCGACCATAGTCGCGTTGACGGTTTGCCTGGTTAATGATTATTCCCTACACCTGAGTAGTAACGATGCCATTATTTCCGTGGCTATGGGTGTTTTTCAGGTTGGAGTAGGGCTGGCTATTTTCACCCTGGGATCTAAAGTTGTTCCGGCTGCTGAGCTAGCATTACTCTGCATGACAGAAGTGTTGTTAGGGCCCATTTGGGTGTGGATATTTCTTGGCGAGACGGCCAGCACCTACACACTAATCGGTGGGGCAATATTGATGGTGGCGATTGGGTTAAATGCCTTAACCGGTTTAAGGCGCAAGCCCATCCCGGTTTTATAGACCAACACACATAAAAAACCGGGTTACAGCAAACGCTGCAAACCCGGTTTTAGTCCAGCTAGTTACAGACTAGCAATCCAGAGAGTTATCAAGCTCCCACTGACTTAAGTGACGGGTGAATTCATTCCACTCTCTGGTTTTCAGATTAACAAACGCATCGGAGAATTCCTTACCCAATGCTTCTTGCAAGTATCGATCACTGGAAAAATGACGAATTGCATCAAGCAAGTTCAGAGGTAATTTTTTAGCACCACGAATCTTGTGCCCCTCGGCATACATGTCGATATCCAGACGCTTGCCAGGGTCCATTTCTTCATCTATTCCATGCAGACCAGCAGCGAGAATTGATGCCATCAACATATAGGCATTCGCGGCGCCATCAGCCAGTCGCATTTCGAAACGACCTTCATCTGGAATACGTACCATATGGGTTCGATTATTGCCGCCATACGTTACTGTATTAGGTGACCATGATGCTCCAGATAGCGTCTGGGAAGAATTAATTCGCTTGTAGGAATTCACTGTGGGATTGGTTATCGCTGTCATCCCTACGGCATGGTGCATGACACCACCAAGGAACTGATAACAGGTTTTTGATAATCCTAATTCGCCTTTCTTATCGTGGAACAGATTCTTCTTACCAGTGTTATTCCAAACTGACACATGTACGTGGCAGCCGTTACCGGTGATGTGGCTAAAAGGCTTCGGCATAAAGGTCGCACGAAGGCCGTGCTTCTCCGCTATGGACTTAACCATAAACTTGAAAAAACACAGTCGGTCTGCAGTGACCAGAGCGTCCGTATAATCCCAGTTGATCTCAAATTGACCATTAGCGTCTTCGTGATCATTCTGATACGGACCCCAACCAAGCTTAATCATGGTGGTGCAAATTTCGGCGATTATATCGAAACGTCGCATAACAGCAGATTGATCGTAACAAGGCTTTGGCTGGGTATCTCTTTCGTCAGAAATATTCGAACCATCAGGCAATATCAGATGAAATTCTGGCTCTACACCGGTCATCATGCGCAGGTTCTTCTTTTTAGCTTCTGCAGTAAGGCGCTTCAGCACATTACGCGGACCCTGTGCCAATGGCGCACCTTCCATCCACGGATCACCGGCTACCCAGGCAACTTCCGGTTTCCATGGCAGCTGGGTTACGCTGTCAGGATCTGGCATGACAAACATGTCCGGATGGGCTGGTGTCATGTCGAGCCATGATGCGAAGCCAGCAAAACCTGCACCGGTCTTCTGCATCGCACCAACTGCTTCGGCTGGCACTAGCTTGGCACGTTGGGTACCAAATAGATCGGTAAAGTTAAACAGAAAAAATTTGATGCCTTTACTTTTAGCATAGGCGGCGAGTTCTTTAGCCATGGTTTATCTCCTCGTTCTCTACTTCAGGGTGCGTATAGGTAGCACCCAATTAATTAATCACGTCCGAAGACGCAGCCTAATGTCGACTTTCGCCGAATACTTGAGGGTTATCTGACTAATCAGATAACCCAACACCATTGTTTGATTATAATTGAATCCTGCTAGTAATTACCCTGACCAGGAATCCAATCGGTTCCAGCCAGTGGCACCTTCGCCATAGCTGCGGATTCAACAGTCAATGCAACCAGGTCCTCTGGTTCCAGGTTGTGCACATGATTTTTACCACAGGCCCGTGCAATAGTCTGGGCTTCCAGTGTCATCACTTTTAGATAATTAGCTAGACGGCGTCCTGCAACGACCGGATCCAGTCGCTTCGACAGTTCTGGATTCTGGGTGGAAATACCCGCTGGATCGCGACCCTCATGCCAGTCGTCGTAGGCGCCTGCTGTGGTGCCCAGTTTCTGGTACTCCTCTTCCCAACGCGGATCATTATCTCCCAACGCTACCAGAGCGGCAGTGCCAATGGAAACAGCATCAGCACCTAATGCCAGTGCCTTGGCAACATCAGCACCGTTACGGATGCCTCCAGACAAGATTAGCTGCACCTTCCGATGCATGCCCAGATCCTGCAGCGCCTGCACAGCAGGACGTATACAGGCAAGCGTTGGCTGACCAACATGCTCGATAAAAACTTCCTGGGTTGCTGCTGTTCCGCCTTGCATGCCATCTACCACAATCACATCCGCACCGGCTTTCACGGCCAACGCGGTATCGTAATAGGGTCGTGCACCACCTACTTTTATGAAAATGGGTTTTTCCCAGTTGGTTATTTCGCGCAGTTCCAGAATCTTTATTTCCAGATCGTCCGGTCCGGTCCAGTCGGGATGACGACAGGCAGAACGCTGGTCAATACCTTTTGGTAACGTGCGCATTTGCGCCACACGGTCGGAAATTTTTTGCCCGAGCAGCATACCACCGCCACCTGGCTTGGCACCCTGGCCAACTACCACTTCAATGGCATCGGCCTTACGCAAATCATCGGGGTTCATACCGTAGCGAGACGGTAAGTATTGATACACCAGGGTTTTGGAGTGGCCACGCTCTTCTACCGTCATACCACCATCACCTGTAGTGGTTGAGGTTCCGGCCGCATTTGCGCCTCGACCCAAAGCCTCCTTGGCCTGCCCAGATAGCGAGCCAAAGCTCATACCGGCGATGGTGATCGGAATTTTCAGTTCAATCGGACACTTGGCAAAACGTGTTCCAAGCAATACATCGGTGCCACATTTTTCACGGTAACCTTCCAGTGGATAACGCGACATGGATGCACCGAGAAACAGTAGATCATCAAAATTCGGCAATTTTCGTTTGGCACCACTACCACGTATATCGTAAATGCCGGTGCTTGCAGCACGACGAATTTCCGACAAAGTGTATTCGTCGAAAGTCGCGGACCGCCTTGGTGTTGTGTTTGGGATATCAGAGTCCATGGGTAACCTCAGTATGCGTCCGCATGATCGATGTCAAAGTTATACAGCTTGCGTGCAGAGCCATAGCGTCGAAAAGTTGCCGCGTCAGCGTTAATCTGCGCGCGTTCAAGCAAGGCCGCCAGTTCTTCACGATGCTGTTTGGTCACGTCCTTTTCAATGCAATCCGTACCCAGTTTGTCCGCTTTGCCGCGTAGAAAAATTCGCGCCTCGTAGATTGAGTCACCCAACGCTTCATCGGCATCGCCACAGATCACCAAATTGCCGGCCTGGGCCATAAATGCCGACATATGACCAACTGAACCACCGACTACAATGTCGATACCTTTCATGGAAATACCACAACGCGAAGAGGCATTGCCTTCAATAACCAGCAACCCACCGTGGGCTGTTGCACCCGCTGCCTGACTGGCATTGCCGGTGACTCGTACGCTACCTGACATCATATTTTCTGCTATGCCAACACCGGCGTGCCCATGTACCGTAATACTGGCGTGTTGATTCATACCACCACAATAAAAACCAGCGTGGCCTTTAATATCAACATGTATGGGAGACTGCAATCCGCAGGCAATTGCATGCTGCCCCTGGGGATTAGTCACTGCCCAGTGGCTAGACGTTGCATCGGCATCCGCGGGGTTCAGTCGTTCGTTAATGGCACGTAGGCCTAATTCATTAAAGTCGAGTTCTATCATTTCAATGTACCGTCTCGTCTCCACCCCAGGTGTAAATCGTCTGGGGTTTAGGCTCCCAGATTGTCGCTGCATCAGAACCCGGCAAAGTAGCAATGGCCCGATACTCTGTAGCCATAGCGACCCAATCATCGGTCTCTGCGAGAATCGCATGCTTGCAAGCTATGGGATCACGCAACACGGCGAAGCCGTTGCTGGTACCGATACAAAAGGTATAAAACCCATCCAGGTCGCGAATACCGTCTTCAAGGGCCTCATTAATAGTGGCACCCTGGCGTAGCTTCCAGGTCATGTAGGCTGCGGCAACTTCGGTATCATTCTCGGTCTGAAACTCAAGGCCTTCCTTTTTCAAGCTTTCACGCAGACGATTGTGATTGGAAAGCGAGCCGTTATGCACCAGGCACAAATCTGCGCCTGTGGCGAAGGGGTGAGAACCTGCTGTGGTAACCGCGCTCTCTGTGGCCATTCGGGTATGGCCAATCATATGGCTACCCGAGGCCTGATCTAGCTGAAAGCGATCATAAACCTCATCCGGCAAACCAACCTCTTTAAAGATTTCCACACTGGAGCCCGAGCCAACTAATCGAACTTGCGGGTGATTATCCCGAATCCAGCTGGTGACTGCAGTTTCAGCGGCATCGGCCACTAGAATACAGTGAGTAGCTATATGGTTAATTTGAACATCACAACCGAGAGCCTGCTCGAGACCAGTATCCAACTCTTTCCACGGATAATTTTCACTATCATGAGCCAGGGAGTATTTTGTGTACCCCTCCTTAACAGGATCACGATAAATCGCCACTCCGGCAGAATCCGGACCACGACTGGTCATCTCCGCCAGCATGGGCCGAAACATGGCTCCCATACCAGAGCGAAGCTCGGGATTTTTCAGGTATAAACCTACGATCCCACACATTTCCTCACCTCTTCAATACAATATTTTGGTTACAAAACGATTGCTATAAAATCCGCCTCCAAATCGTCTCGAATCGAGAAATCCTGCATTACAGGGGATAAGCTATTTGTGCTTAACTAATTTGCGCGGAGAGTAACAATCTACGTATATCTTTTCGACGGGCGAGCATAGCAATGCCAGCTGGGTTAGACAATAGCTTCTAGCGACACCCATTCTCTGGACAAAATCCAGTAGTAGGATGCATTGAGGAGGGCAAATACTCGTTATCTGGTCCTAGTCAATAAGTGCTAAGCTGAATGTTCATCTGCTATAGTAGCGACACATTTATACGGTGAACTGAGATCGCACAGTCGTTAGTCAACCTGACGAAGTTGTCCACGATCCATATTATAAAAAGGAATCGGCATTTTATTTGCCAGACAATACAGGATGTAGTTTTGTACCTAAATTTCGACTATAAGCCTGGATAACAGCTGATGAACAGCGGTATTAACGTTAAAAACTGGTTAATCAATAACGGTTTCGAGCGTTTCGTTGATTTATTTGAAGAAAATGAAATAGACGGCGACGTACTTTCTGAATTAAGCCGGGAAGATCTGCGTGATTTGGGTTTGCCACTGGGCGCACAAAAAAAAATGCTCAAGCAACTTGAGCTTCTAAGTAATCCTGAACTTGCACAAACACCATCTAAATCAGCGCAACAAGAGTCTGGTGTAGCAGAAAATCGGCAGTTAACAGTTATGTTCTGTGACCTTGTCGGCTCTACGGCATTGTCCAGCGAAATGGACACAGAGGCATTTCGAGAAATCATTGTGGCCTATCAGGCGGCTTGTGATTCCGTTATCAAACAATATGAAGGCTATATCGCAAGATTATTTGGCGACGGTATTCTGGTTTATTTTGGCTATCCCGAGGCGGATGAAAATGACCCCGAAAGAGCGGTTCATACCGGACTGAAACTAATCGATGCCATGGCCATCTTGAGTAGTGAGCTAGGCGACAAGATACATACCGACCTCGGCATTCGTGTAGGCATAGCCACCGGCCCGACTGTGGTTGGAGATTTAATTGGCGAAGGTGTTGCACAGGAATCCGTTGCGCTCGGCGACACACCCAATCTGGCTGCCCGTGTGCAAGGCCTGGCACAAGCCAATCAGGTAGTCATTGCGCCTGCAACCCACCGCCTTCTTAAGGGTCGTTTTGAATTTCAAGACCTTGGCGATTTCGATCTGAAAGGTATTCCACAGCCGGTAAAAGCCTGGTCAGTATTGCGCAGTCTCGACAGTGTCAGCCGATTTGAGGCAACCCGATCTGATAAGGACAGTAATCAGGACTCCCTGGTTGGGCGGGAAGAGGAAATCGATATTCTATATCGGCGCTGGCAGCGAACCATGGATGGCGAAGGTCAGGTCGTATTAATAGGCGGCGAAGCCGGTATCGGTAAATCTCGGTTAGCCCAAGGGCTATTGGATCTAGTCGATCGTTCTCAACTTCGATTTCTTCGTTATCAATGCTCGCCCTACCAGATTAACAGCGCACTCTATCCCATTATCGAGCAAATCAGGCATTCTGCCAAATTTGAGACTGGTGATGATGAAGAAACCAGACTGAACAAAATTAAACAGATTTTTGAAAACACTACAAATCATGGAGAAGTGGCTATTTCTTTAATTGCCGAACTTCTATCGATTCCAGTTGGTGAACACTTCCCGCTTTTAAAATTAACGCCACAACAAAAGAAAGATGCTACCTTTGAGGTACTGAAAGATCAGCTGCTTGGGCTATCGAGAGATGTTCCCATCTTGATCCTGTTCGAAGACATTCATTGGGCAGATCCGACCACGCTGGAAATTCTCGAATACCTGTTTACTTTATTACGGGATTTTCGGGTCATGGCCATGATGACCCATCGACCGGAATTTAAAGCCCGCTGGTCGGGCGAATCGAATACTACATTAATCAACCTTGGCAAGCTCAGGCCATCTAATTGTCATGAACTGATCATGAGCCTGTGTGCAGGTAAACCACTACCGGATGAAGTTAATCGTCTGATAGCAGAAAAAACTGATGGTGTGCCGTTATTTGTTGAGGAGTTAACCAAATCTCTGTTGGAAACGGGCGCTCTTACTGAACACGAAGACCACTACTCCCTGGATACGCCATTACCACCAACGGCGGTGCCCGACACTTTGCAGGACTCTCTCATGGCACGGCTGGATCGCCTGAAGGATGCCAAGGAGATCGCCCAGGTGGCGGCTGTTATTGGTCGGGAATTTAGTCTGGATTTACTAACTGCCGTATTACCCAGCATCAGCCTTGAGCAGGCTTTGAATCGGTTACAGGACGCCGGAATAATTTTCAAGCAAGGCTCGCCACTCAATCCGCGATTCTTATTCAAACATGCGCTCACTCGGGATACCGCTTACGACAGTATGTTGAAGAGTAAGCGACGGAAAATTCATGGCCAAATTGCGGAAGCGTTGGCCAACAGCTTTCCGCAAAGGGCGGCCACAGAACCTCATTTAATGGCAGGTCACTACAGCAGAGCAAATTTGCTGGAACAGGCGGTCCCATGCTGGATCAAAGCGGCACATATTGCCTACAGCCGGTTTGCCAATCTTGAATCGATATCTCACACCGAAAATGGCCTTGATACGATTAGTAAGCTACCCAATTCGCCTGAACGTATTGGCCAACAACTTCAGTTACAGTTTTTACGCGGCGCAACTTATCGAGTCACCCAGGGCTATGCATCAGAAATTGCCGAAAAATCTTTTCGTGAAGCCATGAATCTAGCCCGTCAGCTGAATTTAATCGATCATTATGCTGATGCAACCCGAGGATTGTTTGCTGCATTCTACGTTAGTGGCCGGCTGCAGGAATCGCTGCAATTGGGCAAAGAGTTGCTAGCCGCTGCACAGACACCAATGCAGGAAATGCAGGCGCGTTACATGATGGCCTCAATATATTTCTGGTTTGGCGATCTGCACACGGCAAGGACCTTCCTGGAGCAAAGCCTGCAGCTTTATGATGACAAAGCGCTTACCGGGTTGGCACTGCAGTTAGACCCCGGTGTTATGGCGCAAATATACGATGGTCTGACGTCAGCCTATCTTGGTGAGGTCAACAAGGCGGTGGAACAGTCTAGCCAGGTTATTCAGCGCGTTCGTGATTTACAACAACCATTAACTCTTGGTCAAACACTGCTGTTTGGCGCTATGTCTGCCTACCATACTGAACAGAAGTTTATGACCGAAGTGTTACAACTTCGAGAGTTATCTCTAGAACACAAAATACCCTTTCAAATTGCCGCCGCCGATTGCTTTATTGGCTTAGATAAAATATATGCAGGTAATATCGAAGAAGGATTGGTTATTTGTGAACGCGGGTTTGATACCTATTGTTCTCTGGGAGCGCGCTCTGGCGCAACCATAATGCTGTGCTTTCTTGCCCGTGGTTGCATTGCAAATAAGCAACCCGACGAAGCCTTAAAGTGGCTGGAGCAGGCAATGGATATTGCCAGTCAAACCGGTGAATTGATAAACGAACCGGAGCTATATTTGTTACAAGGAGAAGCAATGCTACTTAAACAGAAAACTAAAAAGGCCGAGCAACTATTGCAATCCGGGCTTCAACTGGCACGCAAACAATCTGCGCGTTTACATGAACTGCGCAATGCCAATGAGCTCGCTGGTCTGTGGCAAAGACAGGGCAAACAGAGTGAGGCACTTGCGTTGTTAAAACCGATCCACGACAGCTTTAACGACAATCTGAATATCAGGACATTACAACGTACTGCACAACTACTGGCGGAACTTAGTAATTAAACTGGAATTGGTGGTCCGATACCGGTACCACCAATTGATCACATACTCAATACAGATGCCTAAAGCTACAACGTCTTTAGATACTCCAGTAGGTGAGCAATATCACTATCCCGTTTACTGCCAAGTATACGTTGCATCATTTCTACTCTATCTTTAACCGGGTCTAGCTGATCCAGATTATCAGGGCATAAATTGTCAGTAAAGGTATGGCCTGTGTTACTGCGCGAAGCAACGCGGGTGTCGTAAGTTCCCAGTGCCACTACATCATGAATACTGTTGTAGCGATTGGCGGGTTTTTCTACCCACTCGAAACCGACCATATCAGTGTCATAATGCACATTGCCACGCAGAAACTGTTGCGGACGCGCCTTGGAACATAAAAGCGCAGCCAACGTAGGAACCGAACCATTATGCAAATACGGCGCTCGGCTCCAGATACCATGCAACATATCTGCCTTATAGCCATTCTTATTTTCGTTCACCCGAGAAGGTACATCGGAGAAATAGTCCTCAAAACGTTCTTCAGGATTTTCGCCTACTGGCAAACAAAATCCAGCTCCGGGTTTGCCTTTATTATTCTGGTAATAAATATTGCAGGATTCCAGAACCAGAGCGGCGAGCATTTCTCGTGATACCTGTGTATTAGTCAACGATCGGGCTTTATCAACCTTTAGCGT
Organism: Parasphingorhabdus sp.; assembly: GCA_047615875.1. GTDB lineage: Bacteria > Pseudomonadota > Gammaproteobacteria > Arenicellales > CAJQKF01 > JBLHGU01. The sequence continues at coordinate 24,802 of JBLHGU010000017.1, read as the reverse complement.
CTTTACCGAATAAATTTTTGGTGCTCCCGGTGCTCCCGGTGTATGACAAACATCACAGCGTTGCTGGAAAATCTTGCGCCCTTCAACAGCCTTAGCTAAATCAATATCCCAGGGCCATGGTGCCGGTGGTAAATGGTTGATAAATGGATTTAGTGGTTCATGTATTTGCACATTAACTTTGGCAGGATCACCGGTCGCAGATGTACCAGATGCCAGGGCTCGGGCACTGGCAGCCTGATTGCCGTCCCAGTTGGCTAACGCCCGGTCACGACTAAAGTACATACTCTTTACATCGACGGGAGCCGCCAATGGCGGCGCCCAGGCTGAGATATTCTGCTGGTCTCTGACTCGTTCACCGGCTTGAGTAATTTGCTCGTCATAGGATAGATCGGAGAGGTCTTTACCTAATCCAACACTAGAAGAATTAGTTTGCGGAAAATCCGTAAAGCCTCTAAACACACTACTCTGCCCGGGCTTGTTATCACCGAACATATTCAAAGGATCATCATAGATAAACTTGATGAAACTTTTGTCCTTACGCAAGGTATGAATCGACACCAGACCGGAAGCTATGCCGAAGGCGTCCATCTGACCAATACGGTGATTGATCAGCTCTGGTACCTGTTGATATGTCCCGTCACTTTTCTTATATCGCGTATTATGTGGATTAAAACCATTATTCCCTGCGACAACTTTATAAACATAGTGGGTTTTAACCGCTGTACCAATCAGGTCCTTGATAATCTCTGGAAAATTCCACGCTAGTCGCAGAGCCATAAATTTGGCGCGAAGAACCTGCTCTTGTGATGCACCATAAAAAGTCTCTGGTTTGTTAATGGCCTTGCTCAACATCGCTTTGTACAAACCAAAAATCAGGTCCTTGCGAATCTTGAAATCTTCCGGATCAACCGTATCGGTTTTTTCAATATCAAAGCCGCTGGATATAAAGGCCGCGCCGGTTACCATTAGTAGCTCGGAAAAATATTGTGCCTGTACCTCTGTGTTAGGCGCACCTACCATGTGCACCATGCCACGTCCTTCAACCTGAACGCGCCCGACATGGCAGGCCGCACAAGAGAAAAATACTCGATCCAAACCTGTAGACTTACCATAGTTAGTGTAGTTATCGTCGTAATAGCGCGCCAACACTGAATCTTGATCATTAGTACCTGCAAACTTCTTACTGCCAGGACTCGGGCTACGATTAAATAAGTCGTATTTGGCAAAACTACCTTTTAATTTCGCCAGACCCAACGATACTTTCGACCATTGCTTCTTACGTTGTAACAACTGATCCAGTTCCGCTATCTGATCTTGTACAGGTCGTGTACTACCATCTTTGTTTAAACGGACTCTGGCCACCTGTTTACTTTCAATAATTCCCGCAACATAAGTTGAGGTATCCAAAGACTCAAGTGATTGTAAAAATGGCTGCTTGTAATCACTACCGGTTAATTGGGAGGGGTCGCCACTTTGAAACACAAACCCATAGGGTAGTGGCCATTGCCGCTGTTGTGGTGGCAGGGCTTTGCCCTCAGCATCATAGTCCTCTGGATGGGGGCCGAAACCCAGGTGGTCCAGATTACGGGTTGCTGGGGACAGACCTTTGCTTAGCAGTGGTGATTTCTGCCAAATGCCGATTAATTCACACAGGTCGTACTCACCCTGGATATGGCAATTAAATACATTTAGATCTAAAACGGTTTTTAATAAAACAAATGGTACGCCACCGAACCCGACCGGACTGTCCTGAAACCATCGCCATGCCAACGCTGGCGACTGCGGATCGTCACCCTCCTGCCGAAACTTCCATTCTGCTGAGAGCTCAGGATCCGTTTCGTAAAGGTAGTTTTTTATTGCTTGTTCGCGTCTTTGACGCTCAAAGGCCCAATTGGCCTTTTCACCAGAGTTATGCCATTGGGTGTACGGTTTGCCATCTATCCAGGAGGATAAGCCGTCGCCGGTAAAACCGGCACCCTGTGCATTCGTATAGTCTCGATTTGAGTCCGCGCTGGCTGTAAATGCAATGGAAAATACTGCTATTAAAGAAATCAGTCTTGCTGCAGAATTCACGATTTAGAACTCCTGTGTTTTGTTTTTTACGTGTAACCTGTGACACAGCTGGCACCATAATGGGTGTGCTATGATATTCGAAAATCAGCTTATCATTTATAACAAAACCAATCTACTTCCAACGGCATCACTGGTTTAATAATTATGTCCGACTCGTCTTTTGAAGAAAACATGGGAATCAATCGCTCTGGGGTACTTAAACGCTCAAAGCTTATTCCTATAGTGATCTTGGTAGCTACTACACTCTGGTTCATAGCCTCCTGGGTGGAGAGTTATATACAGTCCTATACATTACAGCATGAGACAATCAGCTCTCTTCCCCAACTGAAAACAGAGGGCAAAGGCGTTATTCTGCTGGCAGATATAGAAGGTAAATATCATTTTCGAATATTCAATCACGCGGGTAAAAGAGAATATAACCAATCTGAAGATGAAATCGTCGCTCAGTTCAAGAAAAGTAAGAAGGCTGGTGATAAAGTAAAAATTACCGATCTGGAATTACTAACAAAACGACTCAGGGAAATCAAATGGGCCGACTGGCAAGATAAGCTTGATAGTAAAGAGTATGAGGATCTGGAAGATGATCTAAGTAAACAAGTCGAAGAAATTACCGGGCATCCTAAAATAGAGCTTCCTGATTCCAAAAATCTTCTTCTCTTTGGCATGACATATGCAGTTCAAGTAATTTCTCAGTCTATAATTGAAGAAGTGCCACAATTTTTAAGTTTCGTTGCAACCCAGCTCAAGTTTTTGACCACACTACTGGCCTTGTCTTTGATACCTGGCATTGCCGGCATGATTTATCGTCGAGCTTTCGGACACTGGTTTGTCAGCGGATTATTCGTTCTGTTTATTACTAACTGGATTTTTGACTACTCCGGTCTTGGCTCTATAGAGGCTGTACTCAAAACTGAGATGGGCTGGCGTTATAGCTTCTATTTTGCGTTGATGGCACTTATCGCCCTGCTGCTGTTTAAGTTTCGTGTTGAACGCGATGTGGCTATCGAATCAAATAATCAATCGAAATGGATTGTTATTGTTAGTGCAGTTGCTCTAATACTATGCGCCCCTTTGTGGGTATATTTTGTATACCAGGGTCCGAGCATTTTTGAAAATAATATGCGGGATATTTTTCATCTGGATTACTCACAAATCTGGGACTATGTAGCGCAATTTGCGATTGTCCTGATACTGCTATTGATGGCTTATCGAATGCTTCGAAGTATCTGGGAACTTTCAGAGCCTGGTCAGTCCACAAGGCGTAATATCGTAGTTTGCCTGGACGGAACCTGGAATCATCCAGGTCAAACAGACTATGGGCATCTGGCGCAAACCAACGTATTTAAATTATTCCGTATGCTTGCGGGGGAAAAACCAAAGCGCCACCGCTACAACGCCAATCAATACAAAGAATATACTGTCGCTGACCCAGATTATTCAGGGGCCAGATCAAAAAAACAGAAAGCTAATATCCTGCAACGCGCACTTTATTACCACGGTGTCGGCAATCGGGTAGAGAACAGTTCTCTTGGGCAAGTATTTGGTGGTGCTTTTGGCATGGGAGCTGATGCAATAGTAGAACGTGCCTATCTTGATCTGGTGCGATCTTACCGAAAGGGAGATCGGATATTTATCTACGGTTTTAGTCGTGGTGCTGCCATTGCTCGATTGCTGGCAGGCACTATCAATAAGCGCGGTATTCCCAACTATATTTGGACAATTCGAATTTTTGGGCGCCACTGTCCAATCTGGAAATCATCACAGTCACTGGAAAAAATTGATGTTGAAGTACTGGGTTGCTGGGACACTGTCGGTGCTTTTGGTATTGCCAAAAATATTATCGGCATCCCCTTCCAACGCATCAACCTGCTCAAGGACCTAACCATTCCTGAATGCGTTAACCGGGCCTATCATATGGTTGCATTAGATGAAACTCGCGACGCTTTTGTTCCAACATTAATGGATAAAGACCCTTTGCAGGAGAATCGAATAGTCGAAGTCTGGTTTAGTGGCAATCATGCCAATGTGGGTGGTGGTTATGCCACAGACAAACTCTCGGATATCTCGCTTGATTTTCTACTCAAAAAAGTAAGTAGCGGATATTCAGCCGATTGTAAATCTGACCGCGAAAAGGATGGGGCATGGGGCATGTTTCTGAACCCACCCACACAGCAAGGTCCGAATGATAGCCATAGTACGCAAGACTCATGTTATGAACCCAATCCCAATGCCAGCGGAAAAATACGTTTTTCTACTGGGCCAATGTACGATCACGCTGCCCGTGAAATGCCTAACGACGCCATTGTGCACGATAGTGTGTTTGAGCGTATGCTCGATGAGAAATCTGACTATACTCCGCAAAGTTTGTTTAATCTGTTAGATACTCTTAACGACAAACGTATTTCGACTATTGAAGAAGTTCACAATCTGGAAAAATCTGCCAATCTGAATAAAGATGAGGCTGAGAACATGCGCAGTCAGGCTGAGCAGAAGACGCATATTGCACGCTGGTCGGGATGCGATTTAAACTCGACATTGAAACCTCAAAAAGAACTATCGAACCAGGAATAATTGAACAACATAGGATTACCGCGCAAACCATGAAGAAAAACTACCAAGTGGCTGAATCAGCCTTAAAGTTTCTGGCACTGAACATCTGCCTGTTTACCGTCACACAGGCAAGCGCAGAAGTTCAGATAGTTCCGCAAACCAATGGCATTTCCCATAGTTTTGAGGAGATAGAGAAAGACGAGTTACAAAATACCGCCTTCATTACGGCGGGGCTTAACAAAGTAAAGGCGGCCCGACAGAAACGCCTGGCTGCTACCGGTGATGCTTCTGCGGATCAAGGTTTTGCACCTGGTCGATTATTTCACTCAAAGGGGCATGGCTGTATACGTTCGACCTTCACGGTATTGCCCTTAGAGGAGCAATACCGTGAAGGTGTATTCTCTACTCCCGCTACCTACAACTCCTATATGCGACTTTCCAATGGCGCTGCAGGCAAAGCTGACGGCGATAAAGATGTCCGTGGTGTGGCGATCAAAGTTTTGTTGCCTGACGATAACTATGTTCTAACCGCAAAACAGAATAATGGTCTACCTGAAAGTGACACTGGAAATTTTGCGCAGGATTTTCTACTTATAACTGGACCAGCGGTATTTCTTGACAGCGTTCAAACGATAAAGGACCTGCTGATTCATATGGCGCCGAAGAACAATGCGCGCAGTCAGTCTCGTTTTACCAAACACGGTTTTCTTCTTAATGCGAAAGAATCTATACACAAGAAGATTAAGTTTATGTCTTTCTTCCTGAAACGACGTAAATCAGACGGCCTAATCATGATGAAAAATGCGTCTAAGTCTAATGTGAAAATAGATAACCCATTCGATCCGTTATACAACAGTGGATCAATTTACGCCTTTGGCGAAGACGCGGCTGCACGTTATAGCCTGAAGAGAATCAATTGCCCGAGCAATCAACAAGCCGAAATGTTTCAGATAGCCGCCACATCCCGTGCACAAAAAAGAAACCCAAATTTTCTAGCCGAACAAATACCGGGTCTTATTGACGCTAACTCGCCGGATATATGTATGGGCCTGGATCTCCAGATTCGCTTTGACAAACAAAGTGCTGAAGTTGAACGGCCTCACATCGCCTGGGAAGATACTGAATCTGTACCCGCAGCGGTACTTCGAATTAGCCCACCAGAAAATGCCGGGCTACTTTCCTTAGACGCCTGCAATTCCATGTCTTTTAAACCCTGGAACAGCCTGCAGGCGCACAGACCAGTGGGTGGCATAAATCGACTACGCAAGGCTATTTACCACAACATGTATAACGATCGAATGGGTAAGTCGTAGAACTCTTACCAGCCCGGTGGCAACTTCTTCTCAATAATTATCTGGCGGCTATCTTTCTCTGTAATGATATAGCCGCCTCGCTTCAATCCACTCAGCATTCGACTGATAACTTCTCGCGATGAGCCAATATTATTGGCGAGCTCCTGATGGGTGAATCCCTCCACTACTTGCTTGCCATTAATAATGGTCGCGCTGCGTTCCAGAAAATTAGTCAGGCGTCCGTAAACGTCCAACAATGCAATGTCGGCCATATGGTCTGACATCAGGTGAACCAGTCGGGCAAATCGATTCGCCAAAGTAATTGCCAGGCTGGCATTTCGCTCAAGCAAATTGATGAACTCTGCCTTAGTGATAATTAGACAATGAGTAGATTCAATAGATTCAACCGTGGCAACCCGTGGGACACCTGCCATGGCAGCCAGTTCACCGAACATCAGGCCCGGATTCAGTGTGTTGAGGGTAATTTGTCTACCCTCTTCATTATCTCTGTACACCCTGACTCGGCCATCTACTATAACGTAGACCGAATCCGTTAAATCCCCAGCGGAGAGGATAATGGTGTGCTTTTTAAAATTGCGTAGCAGGGACACATTGGCTAAATGATCAATTTCGGACTCGGGTAATGCTGAGAGAATTGCACATTCCCTGATGCCTTGGTGGGCGCTATTCATAACTTTTGTCTTTCGGCTAATTTAATTTTTAAATCCACACTGAAATTGTTCATTCCAGACTTAAAAACCTGGGGAAAACGAACTGTGTGCGGTAACTGAACTTACGATTGTGCAGTCAATCCTGTCGAACATCAATTGTTGTAGTTCCACACTACCGATCGGCATATCTAGCCAACGACAACAAATAAGTTCCGATAGATATGGCTACACAGGCGATTGCAACAAAATCACTATATTCAAAAAGAAGAATTTCCACTTGAACACCCCCGTAACTGGATGAATTAGGAAGCTGCAGCCAAACCGATATCAAACGCACTGATCATGCGACTAACGTCGGCCTCGTTTATTACCAACGGTGGTGAAGCAATAATATTATTTCCAGACACTCTCACCATCACGCCCGCCTCATAGGTCGCTTCAAAGAACTTCTGCACCGTGTCCTTCCCGGCGGGTGTTTTCTTATCTGGATGAGATACCATCTCCATGGCTCCCATCAGACCCACGCCGCGACTATTGCCCACAACTGAATACTTCATCTGCAGATTTTTAAGTCCGGATTGCAATAATGCACCCATGTCCCGAGCGTTACGAGCCACCTGCAGACGTTCTGTTTCCTTCAGCGTAGCGAGGGCTGCGGCACAACCGGTTGGATGACCGGAATAGGTGTAACCATGTCCAATACTGCCAAAACCATCCTGGTTATTCTCAAAATCATCCACCAGTTTCTCATTGATCATAACGCCGCCAAATGGAAAATAACCGTTGGTGATCGCTTTGGCAAAGCACAATAAATCTGGTTGTACACCCCATAACCTGGAACCTGTCCAGGCACCGGTTCTGCCAAATGCGGTAATTACCTCATCAGCAATCAGTAGCACACCGTAGCGGTCACATATTTCCCGAACCATGGGCATAAAAGTCTCGTGGGGAACAATAACGCCGCCAGCTCCCAGTACTGGCTCCATAATGAATGCGGCTACGGTATCTGCATTCTGGAACTGAATCTCTTCTTCCAGAAGATTGGCACATAAGCGGGCAATTTTCTCCGGATCGGTCTCGTCAAACGGGTTGCGATAATCCCATGGTGCTGGGATATGAAAAACACCCGGCATCATGGGTTCGTAGTTGCGACGGAAGTTGGCGTTGCCATTCACCGATGCACCGCCAAAATGGGTACCGTGATAACCCTTGCGCAGACCGATAAATTTTACCCGGTCTCTATCGCCGCGAACTTTGTGATATTGACGGGCCAATTTGAGCGCAGTCTCCACTGAATCTGAGCCACCTGAAGTGAAAAATGAGCGGGCCATGCCTTCAGGCTTAAACCAATCCACCAGCATTACGCTAAGCTCAACCAGCACATCTGTGCTAGTGCCTCTGAATGAAGAGTAATAAGGCAAGGTATTTAGCTGCTGATAAATAGCATCTTTGATGGGTTGGCAACTGTAACCAAGGTTTACATTCCAAAGACCACCAACTGCATCAAGTACACGATGTCCATCTACATCGGTCAGTTCAACACCCTCAGCACTTACAAAGACCTTCGGCGGGTGAGCACGCATTTCGGCCGGGTGAGCCATGGGGTGCCAGAGGTGTCGGGCATTATGTTCTTTAATAAAAGCAGCGTCTGTCATGTATTAGACCTGTAGTCAAAAGTAAGTAAAAAAAGGATTTTCATCAGGCACGCAATAACGCTGCCGATTCATCAGCACCAAATGCCCGAGTTATCTGCCGAGCAGCTGAACGGACAGATTCCTGGGTCAATATAGTTTGTTCTTCATTTAGCCTAAATGAAGGTGTGGCAACCGCCACAGCGCCACAGCGCCACAGGAAAGCCTGGTCCAGTCAAAAACTGCCGCTGCGATACCTGTCACCTCTAGCTCAAACCCACCCTCTGTAACAGCAAATCCATTTTTCCGTGCAAGGGACAAAATACTTGCGCCGAGACGATACTTTCTGGTTTCAGGATGCTGTTCAACCAAACCGTTGCGAATCAAAGAAATGAGCAACCGGCGGGTAGTAGCCTTATCAAATCTGGCCAGGCGTGCAAACTCTGAAAGGCCGATTTGGGGCCTGGATTCGCTGAACTGGGAAAGCAGACTTAGAGCTTTATCGGTGGTTTGCATTACCCTGAATTTTGCTTCTTGAATGAAAAGACGCCGCTGATATTGACAAAAACCCAATTAACCTGCAACAATTATTTGAATCGATGGTTCATTATTTGAACCACCGGGACAAATGATAATTAGCAAATTCATCTATTGCCTTTCGCTGATAGTCATGCTGAACTAAATAACCGCAAATCATGCGGCCTTTCAAAATCAAACGTTCTGCTGGTAATTTGAGAACATTACAAACTAAAGAGGAGTGGGCTTTATGAATACCCTAACCAAGTTGTTGTCAGCTGTTGTCGCTGGCTCATTACTGCTGATGGGTACTGCCCAGGCGGAATATCCGGATAAACCGGTTTCTTTTGTAGTTCCCTGGCCTCCAGGTGATCTGGAAGATCTACTAACCCGTATGATCGCAGACGAATTCCAGGCGACTTATGGAATGGCGGCCGCGGTAGTCAATAAACCAAGCGGTGGTGGCGGTCCATTTCCTGGCGCTATGGAAGTAGCCAATGCTCCAGCTGACGGTTCTATGGTTGGTAGCTTTGTTATTGGTGTTCCTGTTGTTGGTCCACTGGTTGACGAAATTCCAATCCAGGCTGATACCTTTGAGCCTCTTGGTATTTTCCTGACTTATCCCTTTGTCATCGCCACTTCCATGGATGCACCTTATAAAAGCATGGAAGAACTCGCAGAATACGCCAAATCCAACGATGTTGCCTTAGGTCACTTTGGTCCACCATTGGTACCAACCAAGGTAACTTTAGCACTGGCTAAATCCATGGGCTTCAGCTATGCATCGGATGCGGCTTTCGATAATCTCGATTGCAATTCTTTAGCCTCGGGTGATGCTGATGTAATCAACACCACGATTCAACTGGTTCTACCGTGCCTGGATAAAGTACGCATCCTCGCCTCGGTTACCGACGATCCAATTAGCCTGGCACCAGATGCGCCTACCACCGCTAGCCTGGCCCCTGAACTGGCAATCACTTTATGGAATGGACTATTTGTTCGTAGCGGCACCGCAGATGACGTGAAAGAAAAAATCATCGCTGCAGCAAAGAAGGCCGTCCTGGGTGATAAAGCACAGAAACTGGCTAAAGACACCGGAGCACAGGTTTACTGGATGGATGCCGAGGCTTCTAAAGCTCAAATTATGAAGGATACAGAAACCTTCAAACGAATTGGCCAAATGCTAAATTAAGGGATCGATATAGAGAGGCGGCCTTCGGGTCGCCTTTTTTTGATCCGAGATTATTCCTATTAACCTGCACCAAAACTAAACCTTAGTTGCCTAAACCTCGATTACTGGTTAGTCTAAAACTTTGTAGTTAAAAACCACTCTTATTCTTTACGTTTTGAATTCCCCCACTGACAATAAATATAAGCCCGGCACACTGGTATTTGTGTGCTTCCTGATCGCCATTTCGCTATGGTTGATACTTAATATTGGTAACGAAACTAAAGTATATGAGGAGGTGAAATTTCTTGCACAACCCCGCTTTTGGCCAGAAATGTGCCTCATTGGCATGGCAACTTTCAGCATCGTATTAGGCTACCAACTTTACCAACCTGGTAAACCTGGTGATAACCACAACAAAGTATGGGCCGAGATACTGGTGTGGATTCGACCAGTTGAATATATGATCTATTTTATGATCTATGTTTTTGCGGTAGGTAAAATTGGTTATTTATTCTCAACCTTACTTTTTTGCCCGGCACTAGCCTGGCGCTGCGGCTATCGTGATAGAAAGACTGCGCTTAAAGCCATGGCATTCGGCTTCATTGTTGTACTGTTTTTTAAAACGTTTCTACAAATCAAAATTCCCGGTGGCCAGATCTATGAATGGTTTCCTAATGCCATTCGAAACTTCATGATTATCAATTTCTAGTGGAACTTCTGATACAAGGGATTTCTGACATCCTACGCTGGGATGTGATGATCGCGCTCCTGGTAGGCTCTATCGGTGGCGTAATCATTGGCGCCATTCCCGGTGTTGGTGCAGCAGTGGCCATTGCTATTCTGTTACCGGCAACCTTTTCACTTGACCCGCTAGTTGGACTCACTCTGTTATTGGGAATCTACGGGGCGTCAATGTATGGCGGTGCAATTCCCGCCGTGTTAATTAATACACCGGGCACACCAGTTAATGCATTAACTACCTATGACGGCTATCCCATGACCCAACAAGGTCAGGGTACTCGGGCTGTTTCACTGGCTTATAGTGCGTCTTTTTTTGGAGGAATTTTCTCGGTTATATGCCTGATCCTGTTGGCCCCTTATCTGGCTAAGGTGGCACCATTATTTGGCTCGCGGGATATATTTATGGCCGCTTTACTGGGCGCCGTGTTAGTCGTCGTCTCCCATAGAGGCCATGCGCTAGTGGCAGGTTCATTACTATTTTTCGGCATGTTTCTCAACACCATCGGCATGGAATCAATACGCTACTCCATGCGTTTCACATTCGATCAACAATGGTTGATCTCCGGCTTTGACCTGATTGTGGTAATCCTTGGTTTATTCGCCATTTCCCAGGCATTTATCTTGTTGGTCGAGAAAGACTCGAAACCAGCAGAAAGCCATGTAGAAGGTGGACTATTTCGTGGTTTCAAGGAATTATTTAGTCATAAAAGAGTCGCCGCCAGTTCTTCTAGTTTCGGCGTCATCATGGGAATTATTCCTGGAGTGGGTGAATTCCTGGCGCAGTATTTTTCCTATTCTCTTGCGCAAAAAATGTCAAAAACACCGGAGAAATTTGGTAAAGGTGCACCTGAAGGTGTGATTGCGTCAGAAGCCTCTAATAACGCAGTACCCGCCGCTGCCATGGTGCCATTGCTGGCCCTGGGCATACCGGGGGAAGCACTAACGGCGATGATGTTGTCAGTATTTTACGTACACAACATTATTCCGGGCCCAGCTCTTTTCAATACTCGACCTGAGTTTTTAGTGAGTCTTTATGCCTGTCTGTTTATTGTAAATATCCTAATATTGGCTTTCCTGTTAGTCAGTACCAATGGCATAACCCGCTTAATCAGAATTCCAACCCGGTTTCTTGGTATGTGCATTCTGACACTCTCCCTGGTTGGTGTTTATTCTTTACGAAATTCACCGGTGGACTGCGCCATAGCCGCCGTTTTCGGGCTGTTTGGTTTTATTTTAAAGCGACTAGATTTACCCGTTGTGCCTCTCGTGTTGGGTTTAGTACTAGGCAAAATTCTGGATGAAAAGTTTCGTAACAGCTTCGCTCGCTTGAAATCTCCGCTGGATATGATTGACCGGCCCATCTCCGGTACAATCTTTGCTCTCATCGTACTAATTCTGGCCGCGCACTTCTATGCGCTATGGAAAAGTCGGACAAACAAGGTTCCGGAGTTTTTGCAACACAAAAGCAAACTCGGGCGTTAACTAGTTTTTTTCACCCGCAAGGGAGCTAACTAACCGCCAACTTGCTCAGCCATTAAACACAAAATTTCCCACATCATTTGCACGCCATTTAGTGCAGTTATGCCGCCTGTATCAAAGGGTGGCGATACTTCAACCACATCTCCTGCAACTAAATTAACTCCGCGCAAACCACGTAGCATCTGCATTGCCTCGTAAGTAGTAAAACCGCCTACTTCCGGCGTTCCTGTACCAGGCGCATAAACTGGATCCAGACCATCGACATCAAAACTTAGATAGGTCTTGCCATCACCGGCAATCTCTCGAGCTTTCTCTATAACCGCTGGTATGCCCATGGCGTACATTTCTTCGATGTGTATCACCGTCATGCCGGATTCATAGCTGAATTCCCATAAGGGCTCTGCGGGGCCACGAATACCGATCTGTACAGTACGCTTCGGGTCCAGAATTCCTTCTTCAACAGCCACACGAAAAGGCCCACCGTGATGATGTTTATGGCCAAACAACTCAGGCCCAGTATCACAGTGGGCGTCAAAATGGATCAACCCCAATGGTCCATGCTTTTTCGCCAGCGCGCGCATTATTGGCAGAGTAATTGAATGATCACCACCAGCAGATAAGGGCATAACATTGGCCGCAACTATACGGTCGTAATAAGCTTCTATTTCTGCAATGGCCTGATTCAGGTCATACACACCCTCGATATACACATCGCCAAGGTCTGCAGCCTTTATCAGCTCATGAGGCCGAATACCAGTCTGATGATTCTGCATACCCATCAAGGTAGATTGCTCACGCATTTGCCTCGGTCCATGTCGAGCACCAGGCCGATTGGTTACTGCGCCATCAAATGGCACGCCAATCAGGCCAACATCGATACCTTCCAGCGAGTCATTCTCATCCTGACGCAATTCACGCCGCATAAAAGTGGCGATGCCGCTGTAGCGGGGTTGATACTTTTCACCCCAGGCCTTGCGACGGGCGTCTGGTACTCCAGCAGAATGGGATTGGCTATCGTCGGTCATCTTAAATTACCTTTGTCAGGAAGGTGGTTGATCAGAACGCTCAAGTTACACAAAAGTCGCAATTTCATCTAGCGATTTTCTCGTTAGGTCAGGCACAACTGCACCCTCTGCGGGATAACCACAAACCAGTAGAAGAAATGGGCGTTCGTGATTGGGTCGTTCGAGAATATCAGTTAGAAATTTCATGGGACTTGGCGTATGAGTCAACGTTGCCAGACCCGACTTATGCAGTGCCGTTATAAGCATTCCTGTGGCAATTCCTACTGATTCGGAAGTGTAGTAGTTTTTCATTTTTTCACCCGACTCAGTAAAACTAAATTTCTTTAAAAAAACTGCTATCAACACAGGGGCGGTTTCGAGAAAAGGCTTATGTTCATCAGTGCCTAGAGGACCTAATGCCTGCAACCATTGGTCGGATGCCCGGTGACTATACAGTTCCTTTTCTTCGGCCTCAGCTGCCTCTCGTATCTTCTGCTTTTTCTCCGCGCTCCGAATCACTACAAAATGCCAGGGTTGCATGTGTGCGCCGCTAGGGGCAGAGCCGGCCGCAAGTATCGCGTTGGCTATGATCTCATCTGGGATGTCTTTGTCTGAATAATCCCGCACGGTTCTGCGTCGAGACATATCCTGCAAAAACTGACGAGAGTTGTATAGCATGGACTCTTCATCCACAGGCTGAAAATTTAGCGGCTGGAAGCCTTTTTTAATTTGCATTTTTATTAAGCAAAAATCTGGTTTTTTAAAATTTAAAGTTTAATTTTGACTGCCAATTAATTTAGATACTTCCACAGAGCCTATTTCCTGATGTGGACAGAGGCTTGCCATCTCCAGAGCAGATTCTATCCCTTCTGCATTAATAATAGAAAACCCTGTCAAACGTTTACTCGTCACGTGCTCGCTGCCGCCTACTTTACTAACACAATGTGGCCTACCCAAAGGCGTACCTGGACTAACCACAGCGCTGCCCATGGAAACAATCCAGGCCTTATAACGCTCCATGTAATCCGCAGCATCCTCCGGCATTGCGGGTTGTTCGCCAACATAATAGGCGATTATAAATCCGGGCACTTGATTACTCCGACTACAACAGATTTTAATAAAAATCGGTCACCTTAGCATGTTAAGCATACTCTGCAAAAATACTTATTTATTAGAGAACCTTGCACTCACAATAACCCACAACTTATCACGATGCCCAGTTGACTCTATTATTTTGCGCCAGCCATTATTTTTAATTCTTCAAGGTCGAGTAACGTATCAGGCAACTCAGCAACTGGAATACCGGCAAAACTTACACGATTAAATTCTTCGAGCAAGGCATAGGCATGTTTAGCAAAGTAGGAACCAGGCGCGTTTCGAATCGTTGCCTCTAGCAATACCTCTGTTTGTGGAACGCCCGGGCGCGGATTAAGGCTACGAATGGATATTACGCCAAGCATCCAGTACAACTCAGATCTTTCCTCTGAGTCTAAAACAGTATCCCCGTCAAGTAACCGCCGGATTAAGCTAGCCGCTACCAGATCATCAACCAAACGGGCCTGGGCATTAGGAATCGGAGAAAGTGAAGTTGCTGATTTAAAAACACTCCGCGCGTTATTCATTGATGCCACACCAGTAGCGTTGTTGACGAGACTGTTTAGCCTTTCAATCCAGATTTTTGCATAACGCTTTAGATAGTAAGGTACTCTGGGCTTATCGACAAACCCGAGTAAGATTTTTTCAATTCGATCAAATTCTGTGGTGACCTGAATGCCAACAGAAAGATAGTCAAACAAAACCCCATCGAGTTCGAGATCTATGGCAAGGTATTCGGGGTCGAGAATCATAGACTCAAGATTCAGCAGTGCTGCGTCAAATTGCCGGGTGGCTATTTGTAACTGAACCTGGTCAAATTTGCTTTCAAGAGATTGCATTACCTGATTGGAAAATCCATCAACAATTTCAAAGTCGTGATTTGCGGGTAATCTGGCATGACAACTAACACAATTTTGAGTCAAATCGAGTGCAAGATAGTTAAATTCGTTGCGCCTTTCTGCAGAAAGCATTTGTTGCAACAAGACAATATTGTTTTCAAATGATCTGGCAAGACCGTCGAATTCGAGATTGCGACTCCCGCCATGCCCTTTCAACGTCGCGGCGGATCGTTCCATTAGGGAAAGAGCGGTTTTCATTGCTGCCATGCTCTCATCATTATCAAAACTATCCTCATCTAATGCCAGGGGTAATAACTGAGCGAGTGCGGCGTATACTAAATGCATGGTATCCCGTGTTGATGATTGAGCCACCGGCAGCATTAACGACATAAAAATCATCAGTAGTGTGAATTTTTGAATTCTGCTGATCATGGTTTGTTTCTCATTTAAATAAATCTATGGTAAAGAATTAAATTTCATCTCTATTGACATGGATCAACTGGAATTGGATTAAATTCAGATAGCCATCGTATCCGCCAGCCAGGAAAAAGATAATTCATCGGCTGCCTGTGGGGCAGGATGCTAACAAGCTAAGCATTACGAGCTGGTGATCATATGTGAGCGACAAGTCGGAGTATTTATTCGAGATTCCAATGCCATCTGTTGCCCCAGAGAGCTTTTAATTACATCCCCAACTCGATTAGTATTACGGCTTTCGAAATTTCGAACAAAAATCACCCGCTATTAGGAGGAAACAATGGAAACTCGTGCAGCCATCGCCACTGAAGCTGGCAAACCGCTTAGTATTGAAACCGTCACTCTGGACGGCCCAAGAGCTGGCGAAGTACTGGTGGAAATCAAATCCACTGGTATTTGCCATACGGATGAATTCACCCGTTCCGGAGCCGATCCTGAAGGCATTTTCCCGGCCATTCTGGGCCACGAAGGTGCAGGTGTTGTGGTTGATGTGGGTCCTGGCGTAACTAGCCTGAAAAAAGGCGATCACGTTATTCCGTTGTATACCCCTGAATGCCGTACCTGTGAGTATTGCACCAGTGGTAAAACCAATCTGTGTCAGTCCATTCGGGTGACACAGGGTCAGGGTTTGATGCCAGACGGCACCAGCCGCTTCTCAATCGGTGGTGATCAGATTTATCACTACATGGGTACTTCAACTTTCTCCAACTACACCGTCATGCCGGAAATCGCTGCGGCGAAAATTCGCGAGGACGCACCTTTCGACAAAGTTTGTTACATCGGCTGCGGTGTAACCACGGGTATTGGCGCTGTAATTAATACCGCAAAAGTTAAACCTGGTGATAATGTCGTTATTTTCGGCCTCGGTGGAATCGGCCTGAATGTTGTTCAGGGCGCGCGCCTGGCCGGTGCTGATAGAATTATCGGTGTAGACCTTAATCCCAAGCGAGAAGAACTGGCCACAAAATTTGGTATGACTCATTTCGTCAACCCTTCTGAAGTTGAAGGCGATCTGGTTCCTTATCTGGTCGATTTAACCAAAGGCGGTGCAGATTACAGTTTTGAGTGTATTGGCAACGTTGATGTCATGCGACAAGCGCTAGAGTGCTGTCATAAAGGCTGGGGCGAATCCATCATTATTGGTGTAGCCGGCGCTGGTCAGGAAATTGCCACACGTCCGTTTCAGTTAGTAACTGGTCGAGTATGGAAAGGCACTGCTTTTGGTGGCGCTCGTGGCCGTACAGACGTTCCGAAAATTGTTGACTGGTATATGGAGGGCAAAATCAACATTGATGATCTGATTACTCATCAAATGCCATTGGAAGATATCAACAAAGCTTTCGATCTGATGCATTCCGGTGAGTCTATTCGCAGTGTGGTAAATTTCTGATCCTATGGAAATAGTCAACGAGCAAGTCTGTTTTGGCGGTACCCAGGGTGTGTATCGCCACGACTCCGAGCAAACCGGCACTGGCATGCAGTTTGCAGTGTATACACCGCCTGCAGCAAAACAGGGGCCGGTACCGGTGTTGTGGTATTTATCTGGATTAACCTGTACTGAAGAAAACTTTACCGTAAAAGCCGGTGCCCAACGCTATGCGGCCAAGCATGGGTTAATCTTGGTGGCTCCGGATACAAGCCCGCGCGGCTCGAATATCGAGGGCGAGGATGAGTCATACGATTTTGGTAGTGGCGCGGGATTTTATGTTGATGCCACACAATCTCCATGGTCAACAAATTATCGAATGTATAGCTATGTGGTTAACGAATTACCGGAGCTGGTTTTTAATGAATTTCCAGGTAATCCAGACCGTCAGGGCATAACCGGTCACTCAATGGGCGGTCACGGAGCCTTAACTATAGGCTTACGTAACACCGATCAATATCGTTCTATCTCCGCGTTCTCTCCAATCTGTGCACCAACTCAATGTCCCTGGGGACAGAAAGCTTTGGGTGGGTATTTAGGCGATGATCAGAAGAACTGGAGGAATCACGATGCTACGGCATTGGTCGGAACGGGCAATACTATTGCCAGCACTATTCTGATAGATCAGGGTGATGCGGATAACTTTCTGGTAAATGAGTTAAAGCCCGAACTATTTGAGACAGCTTGTAAAGATGCTGGTCAGTCACTGGAGTTACGCATGCAACCGGGCTACGACCATAGCTATTACTTTATCGCCAGCTTCATCGGTGATCACATTGCCCATCATGCAAGCCTGTTAAGCGACTAAGATGTAGCGATTCCAACTGCACACTGGTGCAGTTGGAATATTGCCGGACTATGACCATCTGATTTGCTTTCTATAGTCATTTCAATATTCAAGTCATAACCCACTCAGAGTTTATTACAATCGAGTCTGGCCTTATTTGCCTGACGCAAAGGAGTATCACATGACAACGCCACTCCGCATCGACATCGTGTCCGACGTGATGTGCCCCTGGTGCATCATCGGATACCACCAACTAGCCCAGGCGCTGAAGGCCACGGAAATCGAGCACGAGATCCATTGGCAACCGTTCGAGCTGAACCCCAAAATGCCGCCAGAGGGGCAGAATACTCGTGAGCATATCATCGAGAAATACGGCTCCACGCCGGAGCAATCTGAACAAAGCCGCCAACAGATGGCCAAGCTCGGAGTCGATCTGGGTTTTGACTTCAGGTTCACGGAAGACATGCGCATGCACAACACTTTCAATACTCACCAAATGCTGCATTGGGCTAACGCACAGGGACGTAAAAATGATCTGAAAATGGCGTTGTTCACCGCACATTTCACTAATGGGCGCGACCTGTCTGACATGACGATTTTGGCCAATATTGCCGGGGAGATTGGTCTTGATTCGGCCGAGGCGCTGGCAGTTTTAGAAGATCAACGCTTTGCGTCCGAAGTCCGGCAGGAGCAGGATTTCTGGATCCAGCAGGGTATTCGCGGCGTACCTTCAGTGGTATTTGATCGCCAGCACCTTGTCACCGGCGCGCAGGGTGTCGACAACTACAAGAATATCCTGGCGCAGCTGACTAAAGAGTCCACTTGATCATATCCCGTTCCGCTTTAGCGTAGTAATGGCTACTCAGGCTACAATGTTGATGTGTGGATACCCTTTTGATAAACACCGTCTAACCGCTGGTCAGATCGAGCGATCAGCCATATTATCGAGCAAAGGCTGAACGTATTAAACCAAAACCAGCTAAAGTAAAAAGGGTTGCCGCGATACTGCTAATCCACTGGCGGTACTTTTGGTACACACGCATCATTCCTCCTACTGAGAACAAAATGGAGTAGAGCGCATTGTTCGCGAATCCCACGAAGATGCAAACGGCAGTAGCAGCAATAATCGCACCAGTGCCATCACCCGAATCAAGTCCAACAGATAGTGCTGCCATCCAGGCTAGAACGGATTTTGGATTTGACAAATTCAGGACAAACCCATGCAAGAACCAATTTTGTCCGATCGAAACTGTGGTTTCTTCCAGTTTAGATACTATCGCTTGTCGACCAAATTGAAACCCGAGCCACAAAAGATACACCCCGCCTAAAACTTTGAGTGCTGTTAAAAGGTAAAGCGAACTTTGTAGCAAAACGCCCATACCACTCGCTGCAATTATTCCCCAAAATACCAAACCACAAGATAATCCTGCACCATAAATAAGGCTGGGTTTTCGGCCGTAATTCATTGCGATAGTAGCGTTTGAGATATTTGCAGGACCTGGCGAAACTGCAACGACAAAAAAAGCCAAAGCTGTAGATGCCAAAGAAATTGAGTCAATCACTGGTGTTTCTAATAGAGCAAAGGTTAATTAATTTTTAGTGAATATGCTGTAATTTGGAAGTCGGCCCGACTGTCTTAAGTGAGTTGCGAACCGGATTCAGTTTGCCAGCTATGCCTGTAGTTTGTCCTTAAACCGACATATTGGCTCTCAACGCTTCTCTTAATTCTTTGATAGCAATAAAACTGCCCAAGCCAACCAGTATAGATCCAGAAACCCAATCTTGTACTCTTTGTGCAAACTGATTTCTAGACAACCAATCTGCCACTTTACTAGAACTTGCGGCGACCAACAGATCACAGGGTAATGCGGTAATGGTGACTATTAATCCTAGTATTAATAATTGTGGAGCAACTGCATGTGATTCGCTAACGAACTGCGGTAAAAAGGCAACAAAGAATAATGCTGTTTTAGGATTGGTTATCTCGACAAGCACACTCTCTTAAAAAACCGACGCTAGAGGTTTCTTAGTGTGCGAGTTGGTGGGTTGGTGCATGCTCGCAGGCTTTGGCCTGATATATCTATAACCGAGATAAATTAAGTAAGTCGCCCCAACCAATTTAACGATCAGATATATCTGAGGTGAGTGCTTAAACAACACAGACAATCCTAATGCGGTTGCAAAAACATAAAATAGACTTCCTGTAGCCAGACCAAGGGCCGCGACAAGCCCTCCTTTAAATCCATGTGATATTGCTCTAGCCATCACATAAAGATTCGATGGCCCAGGAGAGATGTTCATTAATAACGTCGCCAACAGAAAGCCGAGAAATATTTCTAACGTCGGCATATTGAGCAATTACCTTTTAAAACTGTGTTGGCTTTGAACCGTATCAATTGAGTGTGTCTCTGACTGTTAGATTTGTAAATCCTACTGTCAATAGTTGGCTTTCACAGCCTATATAGATAGGACAAATTAGTCAGTTACTCGGACGACGGAAAATTAGTTTGGACACTCTTTATCCTGGAGATCAGAAAGTCACCACGATTACGTAAAAACTGCTCAATTTCCGACATAGTTAGGTTACGGTGACCAGTGGCTAGATCTCTGTCCGAACCAGATATACGCTTTAGCACTCGAATCTGTGGCATCAGTTTGTCACTGGAATATACGTTCTTTAGTAAACGTTGAAACTCTGCAAAAAAGTAGTTTGGGTATTCAGGATCGTTGTTCATCAAAGCGGCGAAAAGACTTAATCGCAGGTCATCATGAATTGCTTGCCATCTATGGTCACTGGCACGAAGATATACGGCATTTTCAATCCAGTTTTGTTGCCAGCGAAGCCCGTTGCCGGTGAGCCATCGGTCGCTAAAGCAACTGTCCAGGTTCCATACTACCCATTGCCATCGTACCGCTCCCTGAAAATTCCGCACCATGGCCCAATTAAACCAATCGCTAGAACCACAGTATAGAAAATAAATTATGCTGTGGGTCAGGTTTTCAACGTCAATCAGTTTGCTGGCCATCTTTCGATCAATTTTATGACGATTTCGGTCAGTCCAATTTACCGCCTTATTGTAAGCCAACTCCTCAGCAGCAGTAGCAAGATCTCCGTAACGGTAAAACTCAAAGTCTTCATGTTCTAAACGCTTTGCCCACTGACTTGAGCTAACGGATTCGCGTAACAGTCGTAGCCCGAGGTCTTGTCCATTCAAGCTAAGGTTGGCGAGTTGATGATCCGGGACTTTGAGGCCGGCCTGGCGCGCCAGCTGTAACGCCAGGTATTTCTTTCGTGGATTAACTGGATCAACAATCAGACTGTGCAACTTGTGGGAGGACGTTGATTCAAGAAAATCCGTAGCGAAAGCGGGGTCGGAACCAAAGCGTGATCGAAACAACAAACGAAAACCCTGGTAGTTTCCTGGCTGTTGTCTTTTGCGAAAGCTATTAGGACCAATGATTTTGGCACCAACACTACTAGCGTAAATAATTTCCCCATTACGAAACAAGGTCATGGTTGCTGACTGTGCATTAGCCGTTTGGCTTAAAAGCGGTTGACTCAATAAGCCGACATCGGGATGTTGTAGTGCTGTTGTGCTAAACGCCAGGGAAATGCGCAGAGTGGGCTCATTGTCAAACGGGATGTCGCTGCTTGGCAGCGATTGAGCACCCCCAGTATTCGCCTGATAAGCATAGATTCCAGGGCGACGCTTTTTGCGGAAAGCATTTAAAATTTGAAATTGAAGATCTTGCTTAGAAGCGAGTTGGTCTGGTGTAGGGAAAGTATGATTCTCAGCAATATAAACCAGATCGAGTAGTTTAAGAATTTCGCCTTTGGTGCCGTGATCTAACATGGCCTTTGGCAAGGTTTTGGTTTGCAGCCGTTGTTTAAAACCTTGCAGGTCTGTCTGGGCTGTGCCCCACCAACCGATCAGGCAAATCAGCAACAGCATTGTCACCAATACCGAATATTGGAGGGCGTTTTGCCTAGGTAGATTGAGCTTCAAAAAATCGTGCCTAAATAGAGGGTCTATTATTTATAATCGTCGCATATCACGCCTTTAATACACCGAACTGGAATTTGAACTCAAGCGATAATTTCAAGTACTTATTAAGAACTGAGATTCCCCAATAATCTAAACCAGAAAATTGGTAGTGACATTTATAAATTGAAGTATAGTCTACGCTGGCATTGTCACTAACAGCTATTTTGACTATATACAGTTTACCTTGCTGCTGTCATTAGACTGCTGAGTGCATCATCAATTATTGCCTGAACGAACAGGTAATAATTTAACTATATTAACGCAAGTTTAGTCGGGCAGGCTGTCGTGTATTTGGTAAATCAAAAAAAGTACCGGCCAATCCTCAAGCTTGCAATACGTACCATTGTAAGGTGTCTGTTTGGGATGGTGATGATCGTCGGCATTAATACTATAGCCCAAGGACAATCGAATAATTCGCGACAGGGCACTGTTCCCAAACAGTTATTTTTTGAATTGGACGAGGAGCAAAACCTTACCTATCAAAGCCTGAAAAAGAATCTCTCGAAGGACAATTTCAATTTGTCTATAAGCACCGACCTGGAATCTGGACAGGTTGCTGCCCGGGCACATATGCGCGGTAAAGGATCGTTCAAAACCTGTAAACGTAAGAGCTTTACACTTGATCTAACGGGATCGGGATTCAGCCCGTTGCTGCCGGAATCGAAATCAGAGCAGTACTATCTAATTAGTATGTGTCTGGACAATATGTACCTGCGCAGTAATACCTTCTATCGGCTCTGGAAGGCCGTGGATTTGTTTCCGCTCCAGTTTCAGATGATTGAATTACTCATCAGTAGTGAAAGTCGCGGCTTATACATGTTGCTGGAAAAACCGTCTGACAGTATGCAAAGATCCGAGATCCCACCTATGGCACTGCTCCGTCGTAGTTATAATCCGCCTACAACATTCGTAGAAGTAAATCACAGCGTTACGACCAATGATTTAGCACGCTTGGACTATACCTATGCCTTTAAAAGAATTTCGGAACTAGACCCAGCGCAGTTCATTGAGCATATCCATCGTGTCCTCGATGTCGATCAATTTATCCGGCATTTAGCAGTCGCTTCAATTTTCCGAAATGGTGACTATGTAGATGAAATGTGGTTTGCCCAGTATCCTTATCCCCATGCTCCTGTGCCACCGGGGTACTTCTATCGTGTGTTTAAGTGGGATCCCGACGATTTGTTTCACAAGTGTCACTATAAAGAACAATTTGCCTACAAAGATCCGTGGGGAATGGCTTACTGCGTTGAATCTGAGCTTGGTAAGCAAATTTTGCAAACCCCCACCCTGTATCATCAATTTGTAAACCAGGTTGAGAACTTGTTAGAGCTGGAACTAAATGCGAATGTGTTTCATGGGGCATTATCCGAAACATATAACCGGCTGCAGGAAAAACTAGCCGATAAATCTATAAGAAATGCCATGGACCAATTTTTGAAGGACGCTACCGGACAGGTTAATAAGGCCACAATGCAAGCGAGCATTCAAAATGAGGCAATAGCATTGAAAAATGAGTACCGTAACCGTCGACAATACCTTTTGGAAAAAATCGCTATATATCGCCAGCAAGTTACATCAACCAAATGACGATATAAGTCCATCTTTTACTCCCCGGGGTCAACAAACTATCGAGCGTACGACTACACCGATGTAGTTGTGATATCACCAATCTGTGAGCGTCCGAGCTTTCACCGATAGCGGCCATAGAAACATTTTGGCCTACCGTTAAATTAAAGACGTATCGCGTAAAACCCACTTGCCAAAATCTTGTGGAGAAACCCCACTACCGCATAGAACTGATGCTACACACTGTCCTTTGAAGTGTTCTCGATTCTCCAATATAGATGCCACACCCAATGCTGCAGCAGGCTCAACAATCAAACCGGAAAATTCATAGAGCACTTGCATGGCTTCTACGATGCTTGCCTCTTTCACGAGCATGGTTGAATCAGCAACATCCAACAAGTCATCTAATACCTCAGGAATGCAGTATCTTCCAGCGACACCATCGGCGATAGTGTTGGGTGCATCGGATTCAACTATTTTACCTGCACGATATGAGCGGGTCATAGCAGGTGCATTTTCAGGCTGAACACAGACTACTTTTGTGTCTGGAGAGTAATTCTTCAATGCGAAACCAATACCGGTTGCCATTGCTCCTGCGCCAAGTGAAACTAAAACAGTATCTAGCAGAAATGGTAGTTTAGAGAGCTCTAAACCAATTGTTGCTGCTCCCTCACAGGTATCTAGATTCTTACTATCCTCCACTAGAAAGGCTCCAGTATTCCTGGAATGAGCGATCGCCGCCTCTAGAGCTTCCTCAATCTGTCCATCAATCAATACAACATTTGCACCCATGGACTTCATACGATTTAGCTTCAATGGATTGGCAGCAGCGGACGCTGTTACGGTTACATCAAAACCTCTTTTATTACCACTGTATGCAAGTGCTTGGCCAAGGTTTCCGGCACTAGCACACACCACAGATTTTCGACTATCTAAAGAATCCAGACGAGATAATACAGTTTCTGTTCCGCGACCTTTAAAACTACGAACTGGATTTAGTGTTTCGACTTTCAAAACGATATCACATCCTAAGGCCTTACTAAGACACGGACAGATATACTGGGGGGAATCCAGGAATACTTTGTCTATATTGGAAACTGCAGTCTCAATTCTTGCTATGGATAAGCGCATAATTCAATTCTTAAAGTGACCGCTATAAGTTCACGGCCTTTTGAAACGGTCGAGTTTCTCTTATATTCTAGAGAACTATCGTTGTTACAGCCATTCTAGCTACGTAAAATGCTTATGTCAGTGCTCGACTTATAATTTCCTAAGATTGATCGTGCTGTGTAACCAGTTGGCGAAGTCCCTGGCTGCAGGCTTTTCCAGACCACGCTCCGACAGGCAGCAATAATAACTACGGTTGGTTTGCACTCTCCGTTGACTGGCTAGACAAAGCTTGCCCGACCCAATCAAGTCATCGAGATAAGTAGAA
>JBLHGU010000016.1:0-48866 GCA_047615875.1 Parasphingorhabdus sp. | reverse complement strand
GATGATCTCCTCGATCAGTAATCGGCTAAACTACTCTAGCAATCTAATTTTTGGCTACCACTTCAACATGACAAGGGAGAATTAATGAAGTTTTCTGCCAACCTGGGATACTTATGGACCGAACTTTCTTTGCCAGATGCTATTCGTGCAGCAAAGCGAGCTGGCTTTGATGCAGTAGAGTGCCATTGGCCCTATACCACGCCAGCCAGTGAAGTTCTTAGCGCCCTTGAAGAAACCGGTCTCAGGATGCTGAGTTTAAATACTGTCCGAGGTAATGTTTCAGCAGGAGAAAATGGTCTATCTGCCCTGCCCGGCCGGGAAGCTGAAGCGAGGAAAGCTATAGACCAAGCGATTGACTACGCCCTTGCAATCAATACCCCAAACATTCATGTCATCGCAGGTTCTACCACCGGCAAGAGCGCGCACAATATCTTTTTAGAAAACCTTCGATATGCAACAGCATCTACGAAGAACCTAAACATTACAATATTGATTGAACCGCTAAATCATTATGATGCGCCAGGCTATTTTCTAAAAACATCTGGTCAGGCACAAAATATTATCGAAGAAGTTAATGCCGACAATCTAAAACTGATGTTTGATTGTTATCATTTGCAAATTATGGAAGGAGATATATCACGTAGGCTTAAGGTCTTACATCCGATAATCGGGCATATTCAGATAGCATCCGTCCCAGATAGAGCGGAGCCGGATACCGGGGAGCTTAACTACGAACATATTTTCAGGTTACTTAAATCTCTGAATTATCACGCCCCCATTGGTGCTGAATACAGGCCAACAGACCGTATAGATGAAAACCTGGGGTGGCTGCAAAAATTTAAAGCACACTCATCTGAAATTACCGGCGCCTGACTTGTAGAACAACACCTGTAGCTAACTAGTGAGCCATGCATTTTATTTTACCCAGCGCCTGGAATAGTTATTTCCTAAGCTAACGAATAGTTTTGAACGAAAAGTAGATTTTAGAAAACTCCAGGTTACAAGCGAAGCATAAACTCACGAGAACGTTGATGAGCAAGTTCAGCTTCTGTCTCAACATAGGAGGCTCTTGCATCATTAGCAAAAGCATGGCCAGCTTCGTAAAGATGGTACTCAGCATTAGGGAATGCTTCACGAACACTTGAGATCACTTCGGGCGATGTATGGTTATCCTGGCTTCCAAGGTGAAACTGAACTGGTGTTGAGAGTGGCTTACCCAAACAGGACTCCAACCGTGTGCCATAAAACGAAATAGCACCGGCAATGCTCAGAGTTTGAGCCGCATGAACTGCCAATCCACCCCCCCCCAAACAAAACCCCATAACAACGACCTTGCTATGTTTCTTGTTCAAGGTCTTAACCACAGCTTCGATATCCAACAGAGTATCGGCTCGTGCTATGGAGCTCATCAATTCAATCCCACGGGGCGATTGATCAAAAGGAACTACACAGTTCTTTTGAACGCGGTCAAATAGTGCCGGAATCGCCACCGTAAATCCCTCATCAGCGTACCAAGCAGCAAGACGTTTCAGTTGATCGGTTACACCAAATATTTCCTGCAAAAACACGATACTGCCTTGATTACCGCTGACCAGCGGGTTGCATCCAACAATCGAATTGATGTTTATCAGTGGCTGTCAGAGTTACCATTGCAGGCAAATTATCGATCATGCTGAGTTCCTCGGTGTTAAGAACTAAATAGGTGGTTACTCTAAGCTATCTGCGTAAAACTCAGACTAATCTAAACAGTAGCAACCTGACTAATCCTAGATGCTGGATTATCTAATAAATCGAGCTCGGTGACTTCGTCCCTTAATTTTCCCTTCGGTCAAATTCTTAAGCGCCTGTTTAGCCACATCGTTTTCAACGGCAACATAGGACATTTTATCGAATATTGTAATCTTGCCGACATTGTCGCCACTTAGCACACCGCCTGAGGTCAAACTACCGAGGATATCGCCGGGTCTGATTTTGTCTTTTCGGCCAGAATTTATGAAGATGGTAGTCATGGGAGGTTTTGTAAATTCACTTTGATTCGATTCAGCAGGATTAAATTGACTTACGGAGATACTGATATTGGAAAATTTTTCAATGGCACTTAATCGTCGGGCATCTGAATCTGCTGCTAGCGTGATGGCCAGTCCCTTCTTCCCTGCTCTGCCCGTTCGACCGATTCGATGGATGTGTACTTCAGGGTCTGGGGTCACCTCATAATTAATTACCGCAGAAACATCTTCGATATCTAAGCCTCGCGCTGCAACGTCTGTTGCTACCAGTATAGAAAGGCTTTTGTTGGTGAATCGCACCAAAGCCTCGTCTCTCTGAAATTGTTCCAGGTCGCCATGCAGAGCCTGAGATTTGAACCCGCTTTTAGTTAGCTCTGAAGCTATTTGTTTGCATTGCTGTCGAGTCTCACAAAACACCAGACTCAGTTCGGGATTGTGCTTTCTTAAAACGCCAAAGAGTATCTCCGTACGATCCGTTTTCCCCACGGCGTAGAACTTTTGTTGGATTATTTTTTCACCATGCAGAC
Organism: Parasphingorhabdus sp.; assembly: GCA_047615875.1. Classification (GTDB taxonomy): domain Bacteria; phylum Pseudomonadota; class Gammaproteobacteria; order Arenicellales; family CAJQKF01; genus JBLHGU01. The sequence continues at coordinate 46,333 of JBLHGU010000016.1, read as the reverse complement.
TCTCTACCTTTATTTCTACAGGATTTGACTGAATCGATTGGCTAATCTTCTTGATTTCCTCTGCATAAGTTGCTGAAAATAACAACGTCTGTCGATTACCTGGAGTACGGTTAATGATTTTCATGATGTCATCATGAAACCCCATATCCAGCATTCGATCCGCCTCATCTAGTACTAAGGTGTTTAGCTTATCGAGCTTCAAGGCACCCTTTTCTAATATCTTTAACAACCGACCTGGCGTGCCGACGACAATATGCGGGCTCCGCTCAAGGGAAGATAGCTGAGTTCCCAGAGATTTTCCGCCACATAAAGTCAGAACCTTGATATTAGGCAAAGCCCTCGCAATACGCCGAATTTCTGTGGTGACTTGATCCGCTAATTCTCGGGTTGGGCAAACAACCAAAGATTGAACCTGGTAATCGCTAACCGCAAGCCTGGTCAACATGCCTATGGCAAAAGCGGCTGTCTTACCGCTGCCTGTCTTTGCCTGACCTAATACATCTTTGCCGGACAAGATATCCGGCAGACTTTTTGCCTGTATTTCGGTCATTTCTGAGTAGCCTAGCGTATCTAGGTTCTGCAGAAAGCTTTTCTCAAGGGACAGGGAGCTAAAGGGTATCGATGACATCGGCTTGCCGGTAGGTTTTTGAAGCATTATCGCTTTGGCGGCGGATCATAACAGTATTTGTGACAGGCAAAACTCCGATCAGAGTGTATCCTGGCCTAATCAGTACTCATCTGTATTTTGCAGCCATTTCTCGCAAGCCCTGAAGAGCGACGTCGTGAATGTCTGGCTGTGCCGGCTTTGCCGGATAAATGGCGTGAGCCGGCCTCTCGAAAATCGGTGCGTCATCGACCCGACGTAATAAGCCTTGCTCGATTAGTGGCAAAGCGCTGCGTTCTATCACGTAGGCACTGCCTGGCTCACGTAGAATCAACGCCCTGGCCGTGTCTATAAATGGCGTTTTAAGTCTATATCCATTTTCTAACTCGCCAATAAAGCGCCGCTGTTCATCGTCGAAATCAGCATCCCAGCCTATGGGAATATAGTTGTTACGCCAGTTCTGATGCTCGGGCCAACTGGTCACCAGTATCAATCGTTCATTAAACAGTGTCTCGAATACAACACCCTTGGCATTGCGAAACTGGTACCCGACCGCGATGTCTAACAGGCCACTACTCATCTCTCTGGCAGCCTCTTTAGAATGACTACAGTCGATGCTAATTGAAACATCTGGCGCCTGATGTTTCATCCAGTCAATCCAGTCATACCCCAAACTTTCAAGTAACAGATACTGGCTCATAAATCGATAATGGGCTCGATAACTCTGTGCGTGACGCGCCTCTTCCCGACCCTGCTCAATGATATCGATTGCGTTACGCGCGTATTGCATAAAACGCTCGCCCTGCGCAGTTAGATCGGCCCCACGGCGGTGGCGTTGAAACACTTCATAACCGAGCCATTCTTCCAGCAGTTTGACTCGACTGGTCACTGCAGACTGAGTCACGAACAGTTCCTCTGCTGCGCGTCGAAAACTGCCCAGTTGTGCCACCTGTAGAAAGGTCTTGAGTTGAGTATCAAGATTAGACATAAATATTTTCTTTCACTGCGAGCAATAAATTTAACTTTATTTCTATCACAAATTCTTCTAAATTTCGATCTATTCATTGATTAACTAACCACTAAGTCGATCGATGCTCCCGTAAAGAAAGGCAAACGGCCTGGAATGACTACAATGACCGAAAAGTTTTCTGCGACCAATGCGGCTTCGAGCGGTGTCACTCTGGACCGCAAAACCATCAAGACATTGTGCAAACGAAGTGACCAACCGGGACTCCTGTTTCTGACAAAGTGGCTACTGAGTCTGTTGGCGTCCGGTTATCTTGTCCATCTTGCAATGGAAAGCCCCTGGCTATGGCCGACGCTGTTTATCTATGGCAGCATTATTTCGCTGCCGGCTTATTCCATGAGCCATGAAAGTGCCCACGGCACGGCCTTTAGAACACGCTGGCTGAACGAGCTGATATTCTGGATCACCTCGCTGATCTATTTGGAGGAGCCATTGCATCGACGGTATACCCATACCAACCATCACACCTACACCTGGCATGTTGGAAAAGACAGTCAGATGCCCTTTGACACCCCAGTAACACTCAGAGTCTGGTTGCTGGAGATATCTGGCTATGCGTTAACTCATTTTCACCTGGTCACCTTGAAACGCCTGGTACTCGGTAAGTATACCTATGTTATGAAATGGGTAATTCCACAAAGCGAATTTGCACGTATTCGTCGCAATGCCAGCATTTTCCTCGGGATTTATATTGCTATCGGTATTGCCATTGTGGCCGGTGCAAATTGGCTTTTGTGGTATTTGGTCATTCCTCTGTTTCTTGGTCGAATAACTGTGGCGGCATTTGGTTTGATTCAGCATGCAGAAATGGCTGAGAATGTCCCATCCATTATCGATAGTACACGTTCATTTCGTACTAATAGGTTCACATCATTTTTCTATCTAAACATGGAAAATCACATTGAGCATCACCTCTATCCTCAGGTGCCGTTCTACTCGTTACCTGGCCTGCACAATGCAATTGGTCAGCAACTTCCGCAGCCCGACCCTGGTTTCCTGCGCACCAGCTTAGAAGCGCTATCGGTTGCAATTCGCCGCACGTTGGGTCGCAATACCAAGGCATGGAGTATCCGACAGGCGCCCCACATGATTACCGAAGGAGGTTTCGAAAAACTGGCAACCAGAAGTATGAAATGAGTGTGTCGTTTTCAAAAGATGGAATACTCAAACTGCATGAATTAGGTCATAACCGCTAATTATGAAAATCCGTAGTGTAGAAACCTTCCTGACCGATCCCAGCCGGGAAACTGTTAACGGTAAAGGCGTTAAACCTTTCCTATTTGTTTGTTTAAAAACTACTGACGGACTGACTGGATGGATGGGGGGAAGCCCTTACCCTGCCTCATCAAGAACGCAGCACCGAGGAAACTTTGCTGTCATTGGCTGGCAAAACAATGCAGCTAGATGATATTAGCCCACGCCAGTTTCGTCGCGACTTTGTCTGGAGCAAACAAGTTGATCATTCTGAAATGGAATATTCCTGCGCCGTCAGCGCCATTGAAATGGCGTTATGGGATTTACTCGGCAAGTTTCTTAATAGCCCTGTATATCGCTTGCTTGGCGGCCCTTTGATGGTAAATATTCCTCTCTATGCAAATACCTGGATTGACGGCGATCTCGATTTAGGACGGCTGGTGCAGCGCTGCACCAATCTGGTCGAGCAAGGCTATCGGGCTATCAAGATTTACCCACTTAAATTCGGCAATGCACAAGACTGTGGTGAATGTATTAAAGTTGTTCGACAAACCGTCGGTGACAATATTGATATCATGCTCGACCTAAGCGCCATTAATAACCCATCGCTAGCGCTGGACTGCGCGCGGAAAGTTACGCCCTATCGTCCATATTGGTTTGAGGAACCGCACCCCGGCGAAGATCTCGAAACTCTCGCTAGAATTCGTCGACAAGCAGGTTTACGTATTGTCACTGGAGAAAAACAGGTCGGTAAAGAACATTATCTGAAAGCCCTCAATTTGCAGGCCGCTGACATTCTCAACCCAGACATCGCAGGTTGCGGAGGCATTCTCGAAATACTTGAAATCGGCGCAATGGCAGAGACACACTCAGTGACAGTCTCGCCACATTGCTGGAATAGTATGACTTTAGCCCTGGCCGCTATGCTGCAGGTTTGCGCGGTGATGCCAAATGCTGAATTTGCCGAGACTTTCCCCACCTACTTCCCCTTTGGCGAAATTTTTTGCCGCACTAATTTTATCGTTGCAGAAGGCGTGGCCCGTCTTGGCAGTAGCTCCGGATTAGGTATCGAAATTGATCGCTCCGCGTTGATTTCAGTGGCAGATGTTCATTCCACTCTATAAACTTCTTCCCATGGTAAAAATTAGCTCCATATGAGAAAGACATTAAAAATATCGAATACCGAGTGGAATTCTGCGCTAAACAGAATTACCATCTGCAAAATTCATGGCACAACCACCAGGCCTATAGCGTAAAACTCTGAAAAGATTAGTAACCTGACAATCTGTGGTTAACTGGCCCTTAATCGACAAAACAGGCAACAAAACCCTGTTTCCAAATATTGAACCCTGGACCTATAAGATGAACGAAAACTGGATTCGGGCCTGTGCGGCCGATGACATCGACGAAGAAGACTTACTACGCTTTGATCACGCCGATCAAACCTGGTGTATCTACAACACCCCGGAAGGCTTTTTCGCCACCGACGGCATGTGCACTCACGAAGACGAACACCTGGAAAATGGCTTTGTTATCGACTGTGTTGTCGAATGCCCTCTACATCAGGGGCGCTTTGATGTGCGCGACGGAAAAGCACTCAGTGCGCCGGTTTGCGTTGATCTAAAAACCTGGCCGGTAAAGCTGGAAGATGGTGAAATTTACATCAATGTTGCCACGGACTAAGCAGCGGAACGACTACGTCTCCTTTCGTTATAAACAATGTACAGACCAGATGCAATGACAATAGTGGCACCTATCAAAGTCCACTGATCAGGTAAATCAGCAAAGAATAAGTAGCCCCAAAATGTGCTAAATATAATCAACGAATAGTGCATTGGCGTAACAACTACGGCTTCGGCCATTTCCAATGCCCTAATGATCAAGTACTCACCAAGACCAGACAATAGTGCCAGTCCAAGCAGAAGAATGAAGTGATAGGATGATACTGGTGTCTTCCAGATAAACGGCAAGGGGATTAGCAGAACGACCAACGCCGTCATCGATGTATAGACTAGCGTGGTTATGGTCGGATCTAGCTTACCAATAGGTCGAGAAATTATTTGTCTAAGCGCAAAGGCTAATGCGGCCAGAAGAACCAGAAATATAGCTGGGTGAAAAACCCCGTATCCCGGTCGAATAATAACTAAAGTACCCAGGAAGCCAACCGTAACAGCTGTCCAGCGTCTAGGGCCGACTTTCTCGCCCAGGATCAGCGCGCTAAAGATTGTTACCATAAAGGGCGCAGCGAAAGTTACGGCAACGGCATCTGCGAGCGGAACATAACTGATCGCATAGATAAAGCAGGTTGCCGACATCACTGCAAACATTCCCCTGGCCACCTGCAATTTCGGCACAGCAGTTCGAAAAATGCTGGGGCCCTTGAGCATGAGCAAGATGACTATTACAGCCGCAATGCCAAGCTGACGTGACCAGACTATTTGAATCGGATGAAAATCCACTGTTAATAGTTTCGCGATTAAATCAGCTGCTGAGAAAGAAGCAAAGCCTCCGGTCATCAACCAAATACCGGTTAGATTATTCCGGTTCACAACTTAGTACTGGCAAATGGGCAGAACAAAAGAACTTTTCCGGTAGATGAAGGCTGGAGAAACCGACAAGGCAGGGGCCCCTCGATTCAGGCGCAAACAATTAGCGATGTTTGCGACAGAAAGATACGGATAATAGAGGACACCTGGGAAGAGAAAAACTCTGGGATACAATAGCCCGAAGCAATATGCTATCAACGTTTAAGAACTATCGCTGCCCAAGCTGCGTCATGAAACTAGAGTAATTTTACACGAACGGGTTTTGAGCGAAGATCCGGGCCGTTAGTTAACGCAATATCCATTGGGCATGAGGACAGCACCAGCACAATATTCATACATGCCTCAATCGTCACACTTTCACCCGCCTTAACCAATGGCGGTTGAATCGACAATCCACCCTGTTCATTAATCTGAACATTTTCGAAAAGATTAAACGGACTTGGCACATCAGAAATAGTGACTTCGAATTCTGCCAGAGCTTCTCTTAAGTTGTCCGCACAATTTCTATGATATCCAACATGGCCTAAAAGCTCATAACGTTGAATATCGCACGCTGATAGTAGTAAATCGTGAATTCCTACAGAAGTATCTGCTACTAGTTTTATAATCTCTCGACGACGACTGCTATACAAGCAATCGCCAACTGTGGGAATAAGTTTTTCCAGACAGGATCGAGTATGTTCATTAGAGAGAAATTCATTGCTATCCGTCGATGAGTAAGCCCACAAATCGACAACCTGAGATCCTTCAATATTGGTAATTTGAATCTTACTTCCCTGTTGTAACTTAAACGCGCTGCCGTGGCCGCCATCAATAATTATTTCACTATTTGTCACTTTATTTCTCGGTGTGGAATTGGAGCAATCCGGTTTAGTCAGGCTAGTTTATACCCAATAGGTGGCGCAACGTCGGAAACCGTCGTGCGTTGCATAATTCGACGATTGCGACTCATATCATAGGGTTTTACGCGGTGCAGCAAACGGCGATTATCCCACACTACCAAATCATGTTGGCACCATTTATGCTGATACACATAAGCTGGTCGCGTAACATATGCCAACAACTCGGCATGCAATGATCGACCAGCTTCATAATCGTATCCACCAATCATATTCCCAACATTCGAAGTAATATAAATGGACCTACGATCATTATGGGAATGATAACGCACCACTGGGTGTGTCACTGGCGGCACCAGTAATTTCTCAGCCAAAGGAATTTCAGGCAGTTCTGTATCAACATATAAACGTTCGAATTCATAGTTGTGAACCATGTTTCGCCCGGCAACTCTCTCCAGTAACTCACCAGGCAACTCATCAAAGGCCGACATCATATCTGCAAATTCTGTTTGACCTCCGATTTCAGAATGAGGCGGAATCTCCAGCGCGTACAAAAACGAAGCCAGCGCGGGTATCGCTCGATAAGAGCTATCCGTGTGCCATAACTCGGTGCCCTTGAGCATGCGCGCCTGTACGCTCTCACTGCCGAGCAATGCCCCACTACTATCAACGTTAGAAATGTTATAAACCTTAGGGCTTTGCTTTTGCATACTTTGCTCAGGAAAACTTTCCAGCGTGCCAAATCGTTCGGCAAATACCTGCTGTTGACCTGCACTTAACCGCTGATCGGGGAACACCAGTACACCGAAGTCGTCAAAGGCCTGTCGTAACACTAAGAACTGAGCGTTTGTTAGAGCTTCCGCTACCTGGACGCCACTAATAGCCGCCGCAAACTTATCGTGTAATGGTGAAATAGTTATGTCGGTCATAGTGTTGGTCATTCAGAATTCGTGGTAGTTTATCAACTGAATAGAAATTCAGGTAGTTATGATACCGTTTTGCGATGAATTACCTGAAAATTTTCCCGCTGGGAAATTACTGTAAATCAGCAATAGGTGTAGTAACCATGCAAACATCTTTACGCAAAGATCTAGCCGCAGCACATCGTCTGGCGGATCTCTTCGACATGACGGACCTTATACACACACATATTTCTGCGCGCGTGGAAGATGCCCCGGATCGATTTCTGATAACACCATACGGGAACTGGTTTTATGAGGTAACCGCTAGTAGTTTAAGCGAGGTAAACTCAGCAGGAGAATTGGTCGGCGGACAAAGTGAAGACCTAAATCCTGCCGGATTTATCATTCATGAAGCAATTTATAGCATTCGGCCAGACGTTAGTGCCGTATTTCATACCCACACAACCAGTGGCGTTGCAGTCTCTGCCATGGCAGCCGGGCTTAGGCCGATTAGTCAATATGCCATCCGATTCTTTAACCAAATTGGCTACCACGACTTTCAAGGCGCAACCCTGGTCGATGGCGAACGAGAAGCCATCCAGGCCGTCGCTAAAGATCCTTCAATTCGGGTTCTGATACTACGTAACCATGGCTTAATTACCTTAGGTCAAAGTGTTGCCGAGGCATTTATGAATATGTATTTTCTTGATCGCGCATGTAAAGTTCAAATGCTCTGTGAAAATTCCGCAGACGACATTGTCACGCCATCTGTGCCCATATGTGAATTGACAGCTCGACAATTCGCCGGATCGGAAGAGGAAGATATGCAACACAAACTAAATCTGGAATGGCGGGCATTGTTGCGTTTGATTGCAGACCAGAAATCGCAGTACGAGAGCTAATTACGGTACGACAAAGTCGCTTGGTGTTAACAAAATTCCCGAAACAGGTTTTGATCTAATCAGACAGAGATTTAGAGCGATGGACTACCCATTTTGGACAGTCCAGAAGGCACATAAATCAAATTCCACAATTCAGATTCAGAGTGATGAGCTGACACGCATCACGGCATCACGCCAGGCACCAAGCAGCTTGTGCCGTTTAGCGGTTGTCATGTCTGGAGAGAACTCCTGTTCCGCCTGCCACTTCGACTGCAACTCGTCAAGTGAGCTAAAAACGCCACTTTGTAGACCAGCCAGGTATGCCGCACCCAATGCGGTCGTTTCGGTTTCAACAGGACGTTGCACAGAAACACCCAGAATATTAGCCAGGAAGGTACACAACCAGTTGTTATTAACCATTCCCCCATCGACTCGCAAATGAATGGGAGTAATTCCATCCTGGGCCATAGCCTCGAGCAGGTCCGATGTTTGATAACAGACGGCCTCCAGGGCCGCGCGCACTATCTCGGCGATTCCGGTATCTCTAGTCAGTCCCATAATGGCACCACGGGCATCAGGATCCCAATGTGGGGCTCCTAATCCTGTAAACGCCGGCACCATGTAAATACCCTTGTTCGATTCCAGTCCCGCAGCATAAGCTTCCGTTTCACCGGCAGTTTGAATAATACCGATACCATCCCGTAACCATTGCACCGCAGCCCCTGCAACAAAAATCGAACCCTCTATGGCATAAGTAGTCTTGCCATCTAAGCGATAGGCGGTGGTAGTTAGTAACTTGTTTTTTGATGTGACGGGTTTATCACCGGTATTGAGAACGACAAAACAGCCGGTTCCATAGGTGCTTTTGATCATGCCAGGCTCAAAGCAAGCCTGACCAATCAATGCCGCATGCTGATCGCCTGCCACACCGGCAATAGGAAGTTTCTTTCCAAACAAACTCGGGTCTGTATAGCCAAACTCATCGGCGCTATCCAATACCTCTGGCAAAACCAACTTGGGTACATTCAATAACTTGAGCAGCTCGAAGTCCCATTGCTGAGTATGTATATTGAAACACAAAGTACGAGACGCGTTGGTTGCATCGGTGGCATGAACCTTGCTACCAGTTAGCCGCCAGATGAGGAAACAATCAATAGTACCGAAGGCCAGTTCGCCTTTTTCGGCCAGCCCCCTGGCTCCATCCACGTTATCCAGAATCCATTGTATTTTAGTGCCGGAGAAATACGGATCGAGTAACAAGCCAGTTTTTCTGGTGACAGAATCCTCTGCGTTTAACTCTTTTAATTCACGACATTTCTCAGCCGTGCGTCGGTCCTGCCAAACTATAGCGTTGTAAACCGGTTTGCCCGTGTGTCGATTCCACACAATGGTGGTCTCGCGTTGATTGGTGATGCCAATCGATACAATCCGTCCATTCTGACTGTCCGCATGGTTGATCGCATCACGAGTCACCTTAAGCACAGAATTCCAAATTTCCTCCGGATCATGCTCCACCCAGCCGTCCTGTGGAAAATATTGGCTGAACTCCTGTTGAGCAGTAAAAACGGACTTGCCCGTGATATCGAACAACATAGCTCGAGAGCTCGTGGTGCCTTGATCAATGCTTAAAAGAAAATTAGTCAAATCAATCACTCCAAATTTATTTATATTCCGACCCATGTCCATGGGTCGGAACTTCTAATGCCTATAGGCATACCACCATTCCTTGTGGAGCCGGTTAGTCTGACGTTTGCTGCTTACCCGCAAATTCGTAAACCAGCGCCCATAATTGCGTGAGTAATATCAGTGACCATGTAACAAGTAAAATCTCGGCCATTGTAATCTCAGCCAATACATAGGGAGTATAGCCGCAGGGTTCGTGTATTTTGAACATCCAGGGGAACCATTGATCGAAAGCCAACCAGGTCGGAAAACCAAGCTCCATATTGCAGTCACCAATATTCCATCCCCGCTCAGTAGCCAGTAGTTGCCAACCACGCTCAACCATCCAGGTACATAAAGCAACGACTACCAGGCGACTAGACATCCTTAACCAGACGAATTTATAGCCTAATAGTTGTAGGATAAGTGCAGCAATAACCAGAGCGATGATAATACGTGCGTGAATGCACATAACGCAGGGGTAATACTCCAGTTGATACTGGTAGTACAAAGCCACAATCTCCAACGTTACACAAAAAACCAGAAACAACAGCGCCACTAGACGCCCGGAAAGAAATTTTCCCATTTAGCTATACCTTATTAAAATCTGCCGATGAACTTCACGCCCTAATGTAAGACAATTTCAGATTTGGAGAAAGCCACATTGCTTATTGGACCGCATTTACCACGCTAGCCTATAACTGGCCAAACCCTGCGCGCTAGCCGCGGGGCCACCACAGGATATGTTATGTAGTTCGACACATCTTTTGACCAATCGCTTGCGGAGGTGTCACCTAAAAATTTTTGCTGAGTTTCATTTCCATCCAGTTCTTGCACGACAATGTGCCGCACCACGCCGGTAGATGCGATGTATTTCCTGGTAACACGTGAACCTGCCAAGTTAACCAGATAGTCTTGTGCAAGCCATGCACCGAGATTTTCATCGTTATCATGGGCATTGAAGAGTGCGAAAGATATTTTCTCAGCAGCCACTTCGGAGCCAGCCAGTGCTACCCAGTCATCACCGCCGGTGGTCCACTCTTCCGAGAGAATTAACATCACACTATTAGATCTATACCCCATCATAGAGCGGGTTTCTGGAGTCTGCAGGGGTTTTATTTGAGCCGGGCTTGGGTCGTAGAAAACTCGGCTATCGGTGCCGCCGAAAAGAGCGATATAGCTGGAGCAAGGAACATCATTATCGGAAAGAATCTGATAATGTGCGGCCCATGTATAGCCGGGTCGGGCGAGCTTCTCGGGAATATGTACATCATCAAACCATTGCAGATATCGATCAGAATTGGTTGGATCCAAATCGTACATAATCATCCAGATTGCACCGGTCATTCTCTTTTCCCCTGATCGTTTATTAGAAAAAGCAATCTACCATCGACTAGTGCTTCTGGGAAGAAGACAATAGGGGGCATGGTGATTATCACTCGGTATTGCTCATGTATAAACAATCTCGCGATATGGATAGGATGCAGCTGCCAAGCTCCCTGCTATTCAAAAACCTAAAACGCCCTGTTTTTTTCTCTGCAGATAAAAAGGCCGTGGCCGAAAATATTATTTTCCTTTGAATCCAAGATAAACTGTATTGGAGGATTCACCACCACTGTATGGATTATCAAACACCACAGGGTGTGACTCACAGCGGGCAAAACTCTGTTCCAGTATCCTGACAAATTCAGCATCCGGTGGATCATTTGACCATAATCCAAAAATTCCATCCGGTTTGAGTTTCGCTGACATTGCCCGCAAACTTTGTGGTGTGTAAAAACTACTATTTCCTGAATTTAACCAATGTGAAGGTGAGTGATCTATATCTAGAAGAATGGCATCTTCCAATCGTCCCTCTGACTGGGCAGCATGAAAACCCGCATCGCTGCCAGCAAGCGCAAAAAAATCACCCTGTACCAACGCACATCTGGAATCTGACGCGATTCGTTCGCCTAGTGGTACCAGGCCAGTCTGGTGCCACTCAATTACGGCCTCCATCACATCAATAACCACTAAAGAGTTTACCCGACTATTGTTAAGTACCGCGTCCGCCGTATAACCCAGGCCTAGACCACCCACAACTATATTCAGAGAATCACCAGATAGTCTGTCTAGTGCCAATGTTGCCAATTGCTCCTCCGCCTCTGTAAACAAACTGGACATGAGAAACTCATCACCGAGCTTTACCTCATACAATTCAATATTACCCAGCCGTGGTTCACGCCGTACACGCAAACTGATATCACCCAGAGGAGTTTCTCTGTAATCTAGTTCCTTCACACTGAATGTCATTTTATCGTCTCTAGAACTGCGTTCTAACCTTTGAATACTTCGATCAATATAACTGATCGGCAAGTATCTCACATTCGACCCATCTCGCAATCTGAATTGCTCACAGAATCACACAACACAAGAGCAATTAGAAAAATGCGCAAGAACAGTTCTTCAAGTCCTTGTAAACTGTGATGCTATGCAAGTTAAAGATACAGCGACCAAAATACCAGTAATTGACCTGAGACCGTTGCTAAGCGACGAACCAGGTGCTTACCAGCAAACTGTCGATAGTTTTTTCCATGCTTATAGCTCACTGGGATTTGCGACAATCATTAATCATGGTATTTCGCAGTCAATTGTAAAGGCTGCTTTCGACGCGTCACGACGGTTCCATAGTTTACCGGAGCAATCCAAACGCCTGATCGAACTAAATCATTTACATCGGGGTTACATACCCATAAACACATCAACCGATGTCACCACAAAGCTGGCTACTGTTAAGAAACCAAACCAGTCAGAATCTTTTATGATGATGCGCGAAGATAACGAAGATTCACCGGATGTACAATCTGGTGCCTTTCTAGCCGGTGCAAATCAATGGCCCGAGTTATGCGGGTTCAAGGAGGCAGTGTCATCATGCCACGACGCGCTTAGCGAGTTGGGACATAAGCTCATGGGCATTGCCTGCGGTGCTATGGACGCAAATCCAGCAGATGTTATGCCGGCCTTTGAATGTCCGACTACGTGGTTTCGCCTATTACGCTACCCGCCCGTACCAGAAGACCCAGACGGTGACTTGTTTGGTTCAGCGCCACATACAGATTTTGGGTGCCTTACCATTCTTTTACAAGATGATACTGGTGGTCTGCAGGTAATGACACCAGTAGGAGACTGGATTGATGTGCAACCGCTAAAGAATGCATTTGTTGTAAATGTAGGGGATATGTTACATCGCTGGAGCAATGGCATTCTTAAATCCACCCCACATCGCGTTATTAATAGATCGGGGAAAGAGCGTTATTCCTGTCCGTTCTTTTTTGATCCACATGTGAACACTGTTGTCACACCTTTAAACAGTTGCATCACAGAACAGCGTCCTAAACAATTCACCCCCATAAATTTTGGAGAGTTTCTAAAGAGTGAATTGTTAGCGGGATACGAACATCATAAGACAGCAAAAGATTCACGTTAATAAAATTCGTTTATCACTTATTCTCGAAGACTTTTGATTATTCAGTCTTCTTTAGTGGTTTAACCAGGCCATCCAGGCTTTCGACTTTTATGGCGAGCGTAAGCTGCATCAATTCACCAAGACGCCCCTTGGGAAACTCCTTCCGTGCGAACCATAAAAGGTATTCCTCCGGTAAATCGATAAGCACCCTGCCCTTGTATTTTCCAAAAGGCATTTCCAGATTAGCAATCGTCACCAATACTTCTGGATCCAGTAAATTGTCATTCATTTGTATGGATGTATTTTTGGCTATCGCTAACCTATCAAGCCTTTATCATCACGACGGATCGCTACAATGGATGATCGTGGCACACTATCATCGCCATCCGGGAAGTGGCCATTGCCATTGGCCCCTGGATGCTGGATGCCCACAAACATCGTGCGGCGATCGTGGCTCCAGCACAGACCGGTAATTTCACACTCTTTCGGCCCCACCATGAAGCGTTTAATCTCTCCAGTGTCAGGATCTCCGACCAGCATTTGATTATTTCCCATACCAGAGAAATCTCCTCTATTGGAATATTTCCCGTCGGTCTGAATCCATAATAGTCCATTGCTGTCAAAAGCCAGGCCATCAGGTGAATTAAACATATTGTGTGGGGTTATATTGGCTGAGCCCGCATCTTCATTGTGATGCACTACTGGATTACCCGCCAACACGAAAAGGTCCCACTGAAATCTGGAAGCCCCATGATTATCATTTTCAGGCCTCCACCTCACCACCTGGCCATATTTATTTCTCTCCCGTGGATTGGGCCCACCAGCGGGTGTTTCGTCATCGCCACGGTTTTTGTTATTGGTTAAAGCACAATAAACTTCAGAACGATAAGGATGAGCAGCCACCCACTCCGGTCGATCCATTGTGGTGGCATGTACTTTAGATGCAGCAAAACGTGTGAATACGGCTATTTCAGCGCTACTCATACCAGTGGATTCTGGAGTTAAAGCCCGCCATTCACCTTGACCGGATTCATCAAATACAGCGGCTGATAATTCACCATTATCCAGCAACTCAAGATTATCACCGCCCTCTTCATACTTGCCATTAGAAACAAATCGATAGAGAAATTCGCTTCGTTCATCATCGCCCATGTACACCACAATATGCCCATCAGCAGAGATAACTACTTCTGCATTTTCATGTTTAAAACGGCCAAGGGCTGTGCGCTTTCTTGGAATTGACTGTGGGTCCAGCGGATCAATCTCGACGACATAGCCCATCCGATGAGGCTCGTTAGGGTGTTTACTAAAATCAAAACGTTGATCTATTCTAGCCCAGCTATATCCTCTGTCATTATGCTCCAGGCCATATCTTTCTTGCTCGACACTGAGTTCAATATTCCCATCGCTACTGGAGAAATAACCATTGAAGTTTTCCTCGCAAGTAAGATAAGTACCCCAGGGGGTTTGACCACAACCACAGTTACTAAACGTTCCAAGTGATTCTATCCCGTGCGGATCAGCGCTAGTTTTCAACAGATCGTGGCCGAGCGCCGGACCGGATATCTGCATTGGGGTATCCGCTGTAATTCGGCGATTGAAGTAAGAATTCTCAACAATCTGCCAACGGTCAGCTATTTGTGCAATTTCACAAATAGTTACACCGTGACCGGCTTTACCCTTACCTATGTCATCCGAATTCTCAGCTTTCCCACTAGCACGGTTACCATACATAATGCCGAGCCGTACCGACTCGTTATTAACGGCCAGTACACTCCGACCTTGATACTCAAACAGCGACATACCATCGTTGCTATCGCCCATGGCCAATTCCTGGCTAGACTTTGTGCCTCGCGTCTGCGGATCGAAATCTTTACCGTCCGACCACAACTTATTCCCCCAACTACTTAGGACATGCCAGTTGTACCCTGGCGGTACTGTGACATTATCGAGACTGTTACTGGGTACCGCAATAAACTCCAGGCGGCTAGAAGCCTGGGTTTCACCCGGCAACAGCCCTGTTGTGCCCATTACAAATGCACTTATACCAAACGCGGTGTTGGTAGCAATAAACTGACGACGACTCAAGAGTCGTTCTGCGATCAGTTCGAAAGCCGTATTTTCAATTGGTGGAGGCTTTTGATCGTCCACCTGGTTAATAGAAATATAAAACTCCTGGCTATTCGACATAGCAAATTATGCACAATATGTTGTAATTATTAACACTGCTCTATGACTTTTCACTCGATTATTTTAGTTACTGGTTTATAACCCTGCGACTCGCTAGGCACGAGCCTGGACGTTTGATGCTCAGTACCGAAAAGCTCCTCGAAACGCTTCTGCCGGCGCAGTTGAACCCAATGATTTACATCCCAGATACTGGCCAATGGATCCTGAGTTCCCGGCATGCAGGCCTGGTAGGTCGGTGCGCCATGCTCAGCGATCATAGTCGTGTATTCACATCCTCGAGCCAGCTGACTTTTCCAGATTTCGTCCCACCATCGCTCTGAGCCTTCCATGTAGCGAATCCATTCCGGTAAGCGCGGATCTACCACTTGCGGACCATGGTCGTAACCCACACGGCATTGGGTGTGGATCACATTCGGTACCAGGAAATCAATCGCCTGATTCAAAACCGGGTCTGATGTATCCACCTCGGCAACACACATCAGGTGAGAATAGTCTGCACAGATACGCAATTGGGAACGAATATCTGGATACTTAAGCAAGAAATCGCGAATAGCCCAGGGTGAGTGGAGAAAACGCTTGCGATGGGTTTCATGGGCAACCACGTAATTGGTCTCATTCTCCCACGCAAGCGCATCGCGAAAGTAGTCAGCAGCCATGGCCCAGGGGAAGTTGTCCCGTAGGTCATGAGCAATGACCAGTGTGAGTAGACCACCCTCGCGCCGATCGCCAAACAGTTGGTAGCAGGCTTCCACTTGCTCCTTGAAACAAGCTTCATGCCTTTCTTGCACCTGCTTTTGCAGTCCGTTGGTCGTGTGCATTTCGACGGTCTCGTATTCTGTTTCATACGTCTGCGAATCACTTTGCAGCTCATGCTGCTCTGAACGCTTTGCCAACATGGTCACCATTTCAACTGCTGATATGGGTTGGCTGAAACCAGGGTGCGCACCACCCCATAAGTTAAACTCGGCGTCACCAGCGTTAAACGCCCCATCTGTGTAGATACTGAGGGTTAAGAGCATTTGATGTTGGAGCAGCAAAGTTTTGAGTCGCTCTGGGCCGAGAAAAAGGGCTAATTTCAATGGCATTTCAAGCCCATCGTATCCTAGAGCAGCAAGGTCTGGGATTAGCGTATCTATATCACGGTGCGGACCGTCAGCCAGATCCCCTTCAAAGTCGTCAATATTTCCCCAAAGGGTTCGGTGTTGTTCAAGGCGCATTGAGTAAATTTATCTGTTCAAGATAATTCTTCATTGACTATCAGGGATCACAACAGAGGGAGCCAGATAAGTATCGCTTGCCTGCTGCGATGCAATACCCTGACTATTGGTATAAAGACCAAGGTTGTCTACAACGGGACGTTTATAATTACTGGTTAACCAAAGACGCAGCAACAAGCGTTTTTCGTGGGGCTCTTCACCATCAAAAAAGGCGTCACGGGTATGGAGCACGGTATAATTATTGATAAAGCTTAAATCTCCCGGTTGCAACATCACATCCCAACGCAGTTCTTTATCTATAGCCAACTCGTTAAAGTAATTGAAGGCCTCAAGGTCAAGCTCCGGCAATGATTCACCCGACTCTGTTAGTCCGCGAGTTATGTATTCAGGAATATACCGTGCGCTGACAAAACCATCCTTTTGCGAAAGCACTGGAATTTCATGTGCGGTTATTGGCGGTTCCCCAGGCGGCTGTTCGCCAAATAAATGGTAGCGAAATCCGCGATATAGTGGTGTCAGCAGTTCGGGGCGCGTAGCTAATATTTTATTGTGGATAGCCGGTGCACTTACATAAGTACTTATTCCACCGTCCCTGGCTTGGCGAATGGAAAGCATACCGACGATATCCGACAAATCAGTGTGCAACATGATACCGACACTGTTTCGATAGGCGCGCTCGTTACTATCTTTACCAGAAACATCTTCCACATGACCCAGGCGATCCCCCATTTTTGATTGAGATTCACCTATTCCAAGGTAGGTGCCCAATCCCCAGTAAAGTATTTCAACGTCTTCCAGTGAATACTCATTTACCGGAAATCCACGAATGATGACGACTCCACTACCGTGCAATATTTCATGTTCGATTTGCCGAATATCGGTCTCAATCTTCGTTAAGTCAAAGTCAGCCTTCTCCACTGAATTCAAATCAAGACCACTGGCTCTTACTGACTTTAACGCCTGGTCAAGCGCTAACAGATGTTTATCCTGAAGAGCAAAACTAAATTGATCAAGGCAAGGAATTTCACAGCCTTGCCATGCAGACCGGTGATTTACAGGTTTCAGGTATGGCTTATTCATCGTCTAATGTATTCTCAAGATTTGTTCTAGTGACAGTCTATTGCCGATACCATTCCAGCATCCGGCACTAAGACCTTGCATCGGGTAGATGCTCTCCTGCGGAATTCAACTCTCGTCTTCACCTGCATAAGCAGGTCCAGGACTTCCTATCAC
Source organism: Parasphingorhabdus sp. (assembly GCA_047615875.1). Taxonomy (GTDB): domain Bacteria; phylum Pseudomonadota; class Gammaproteobacteria; order Arenicellales; family CAJQKF01; genus JBLHGU01. Next base: position 28,593 of record JBLHGU010000016.1, on the reverse strand, counting down.
TGTAGTCCGACACATTAGTCGTAAGGTGCACGGCATACCCATTGACGCTGTGAATTAGATTTCGCTTATCATATACGGCCAAGACCACCTTCATCCTAATTATGAGCATAGGTGAATGTGGGAGATGTACAGTGACTCATTGAACTCGTAGAGCAATACCGCACCCTCGCTATAAGGACCCGGATTTAAATCCACAATCTGGCCATTCAGCCAATCCACTGGCCCAGTCCAGCGTCTTTAACGGTGTATTCTGCCAACATAGGAAATAGTTAGTATAAATTCAGGTTGCTGGGCTAAAACGGGTTTATTATTGAATATGATGTCAATCAAAACGTCCTAAGGCAAGGGCTTTCTAATATTGCACTATTATTAGAACAAACGTAATCTGGCGTTCCACCCTTTTAACATCACAAATATCAAAGCGAATCATGTTAGGCAAAATCAAAACTAGTTGGTCACTCACGAAGCAATGCTGGACCGTATTAAAACTGGACAAAGAGCTGCTTATCTTTCCGGTAATAAGCACGATCGCTGTAGTTGTTCTGCTAATTGGACTAATCGACACTGATTTTCTGGTTTTTCCAGCTGACGAGTCCGGTGAGATTAATATGACTCAATTATCAGCTTATTTTGTCTATTACTTCGCCTGTGTGTTTATCATTCTATTTTTCAATACCGCTTTGATCGCATGTGCCATGATTCGGTTTCGAGGCTCAGATCCCACCATTATGATGGGTCTGGGAGCCGCATCTTCGAGAATAGGTTCAATTTTTATGTGGTCGCTGGTTTCTGCAACAGTTGGACTAATTATTAAGCTATTTGGTCGCAGCGATAACTTCCTCGCCAGATTAGCCGCATCCTTATTTGGTGCAATTTGGGCTGTGGCAAGCTATTTTGTACTTCCCGTACTGATCGTGGAGGGCACGGGGCCATTTACCGCAGTCAAAAGGTCCATTGCAATCATCCGAAAAACCTGGGGTGAAACACTGGGTGCAGAAATTGGCATGGGGCTAATATTTCTCGTGATAGGCATTCCAAGCTGGGTTCTATTTATTGCTGCTGCATCCTTTCAGGAATCATCCATTGCGGCATACCTGTTTTTTGCCGGCCTTGGCTGGATGTTGATTGCTATGGTCATGGCTGCAGCGATGGACGGAATTATGAGAGCTGCGCTTTTCAACTACGCCCACGACGGCAAAATGCTTAATCACTTTGGCAATGAATTTGGGGAAAATGCTTTTAAGTCTTCGAAGTAAAACTTGCAGTTCGGGCCTCTGGTTACTTAATCTCAACAGATAGGATGGTATTACCCGAAAATTTCAATTTCGCATAAACCCCATCCTGCAACACCCCCCCATTAGAGAGGGTATTTTTATAGCCGGGGGCCATAACGAAGTAATTAATCTCAAACTGCTTCCCAGCAATTTCTATCACATCGCCTTTGGCGTGACCTGTGGCTGGCTGCTCATGGAGCACTTTCACCACTCCCTCTACAACCTCGAAATCCTGACTTTCAAGCTTCGCAGCGTGAAGGGCAGTTTCCTCGATCTCCGCCGACATCAATGTCCAGTGGAAATATAACCATATCGCACCAAAGGCCAGGCAAAACCAGGTGCCGAATCTTAACTGCTTCGGTAGGCTCTTGCCTTGAATCTTTCGAATCAACCCTGCCAGGCCCAAGGCCAGAACAACCGCTCCTATAGCGATTCGAAAAATAAGACCCAGGCCAAATTCATTGCCATCTTTTGCGATATGCCAGGCAAGCTGGAGTTCTTCCATTGGGTTAAACCCAGTTAACTTTAGAACCCCAGCTTAAATGTTGCATTACAACCTTTATCTACCCACAATCCTTTGTTATTCAGGCCATAAGATTGATCTTTAGCACACACCACCATGGAATGTTGCTTAACTATTTCAACTGTTTTAGCTCCTTTGTAACCGCAGTCAATATAGAGGAACCACTTACTTTTACAACGAGCGTTTTCATAGCGTGTAACATTAGTTGACGAAGTTGAATTGTTTGATCCAGATGACGGAGCGTTAGTGGTTGCAGAGGTTGTTTTTCTAGTCCAACTGCTGCCATTGGTCCATTTAATTTTGTTGCCAGAAACGGTGCCTTTCACAATACCCCAGGTGATGGTTTTGGCGGAAATTTTGACATTAGCCAAGGTTCTTGAACCCTGCTTGATCATCAGATTATTGCCTCTCTGGGTTAAATCGTAGAACTCGCCACTTGGACCCTGCCACCTTCCTCCAACATTAGTGCCCTTGGTTGGTGGGCCACTGGTCTTACCACCCTTGCGCGTCCAGTCGGAACCATTGGTCCACTTGATGGAATTACCTCTCAAAGTACCCTTGGTAGTGCCCCAGGTAAGCGTACTTCCAGAAATACTAATGGTCGCAATGGTTTTTCCTTTCTCGCGTACCGTAACACTTTTACCGCGTTGGCTAAGTTTATAGGCCTCCTTATTGGGACCTATCCAGTCTCCTGAAACGCCTTTGCCTTGTTTGACTGGTGGATTAGTGCCCTTGGTTGGTGGGCCACTGGTCTTACCACCCTTGCGCGTCCAGTCGGAACCATTAGCCCACTTGATGGAATTACCTCTCAAAGTACCCTTGGTAGTGCCCCAGGTAAGCGTACTTCCAGAAATACTAATGGTCGCAATGGTTTTTCCTTTCTCGCGTACCGTAACACTTTTACCCCGTTGACTAAGCTTGTAGTCCTCCTTGTTGGGACCTATCCAGTCTCCTGAAACGCCTTTGCCTTGTTTGACTGGTGGATTAGTGCCCTTGATTGGTGGGCCACTGGTCTTACCACCCTTGCGCGTCCATTCGGAACCATTGGTCCACTTGATGGAATTACTTCTCAAAGTACCCTTGGTAGTACCCCAGGTAAGCGTACTTCCAGAAAGGCTAATGGTCGCAATGGTTTTTCCTTTCTCACGTACCGTAACACTTTTACCGCGTTGACTAAGCTTATAGGCCTCCTTATTGGGACCTATCCAGTCTCCTGAAACGCCTTTGCCTTGTTTGACTGGGGGTCCACTGGGAAGCGTAGGTGGACCGCCTTTTCGGGTCCATTCGCTGCCGTTGTCCCAACTGATTTTATTGCCTTTCAGTGTGCCTTTAGCCGTACCCCACCTAAGGACTTGTCCCGAAATACTGATAGTTGCAATAGTTTTGCCTTTTTCTTTAATGGTAACTCTACTGCCACGTTGGGTTAACTTATATTGCTCCCCATTTGGGCCAGTCCAACTTCCTGCAACGTTTAAAGATTTTTTTACTGGCGGTCCAGAGGTAGCCGCCACATCAAATGCTTTACTATTGGTGCCCGCTGCAACTCCGACATTGCTGCTTCTCGCGTTGACACCCTGGGAAGATAGATCGTGGGACAATTCACTAGAAGTTAACTGCCCACCACTAAACAGGTCATTCCCATCTGAACTGAAAGCTACCGTTTGCACGCCAATTCGATTTGTCTTGAAATTGGTAGTTTCCACAAGATTCGCCGCAAACGCTAACGATGGAAGGCCTAGAAGAATCAAGACTGAACCGATGAATAAATTTCTGATAAATACAATAATGGACATTAATTTTTTGCCTCGCACACCCGGGAGAAAATCTAAATTTTAGCAATCTAAACAACGTAAATATTCTTGGCTCACACCAGATCATCCTAAACTGGTCAGCCTTAGCTATTACCTGCTTACATACCTTTTGCAGATTTAAGATTAAAGGCTACGATAAAACACTCTTAATGTCTATTCCATAAACAAGACATTGACCTTATTTTGATCATAAATCGCTGACAAATAACTTGTAAACGTTATCCTCAATTTCGTCTACTTCAGTAAATAACCCATTGATGACCTCAAGAGACTGAAAAGTTGAGGAATTTTCATCAACAGTAAATATTATTTCAAAAAACTTAAAATAAGGGCTTCGACCCAAAGATTCATGGGCAACTAAATAACCACCCGGTTCAATTTTGTATACAGCGGATAATGTAGCTGGATCCGTGTTTATCATGCTTACCCCGACGCCATGATTGAATTCCTTAAACCAATCAGGTGCGTATTCGCGCGCAACTGATTCATCATCCAGTCCATAGCGGTGCATATCCAAAACAAGCTTTACGGTAATACTTGCATTGGTATCATTTTCTATAGTCGACACGGTATAGGGATCGAAGCTAATGCACCCCGATAAGGAGATCATTACAATCAGCAGTAACCCGACAATACGTCTTGACAGACCAATTTGAAGAAGCATTTTAAACATGTAAAGTTCCACCGAGATTGTGCATAACTTAGAATCTAATACTCACGATTGTCAAATAAATGGTGAGGACATGAAAATACCCTGATTCTGGCATAGGTAGTAATTATTCATTGTGATATTCTAAATCCTCCAAAATGAAATACGGTACATCTGCAGTGAGATTTCTAATATTTTTGTTAGTGCTAACAACACAAACCGCATTAGCTTGCTCCTGCTTTGAACTGCCAACGCTTGAGGAAAACGCCCGCACATATGATCAGATCGTTGTAGTTGAGTTGAAAAAATCAAGAAATCTGCTATTAAAGAAAATATATAAAGTCAATATTAAGGAGGTTCTAAAAGGCGAAGGAGATGCGCGATTAAAGTCTTTAAGTCAGGGTAGAACTTCCTGCGATCCAACGCTTGAAAACAAGCAACAATGGCTGGTTTTCTATAACAATAACTCACCTGAATTTAAACCTGGCTGGTGCAACCCTCATCAAGTTATCGAGCACCTTGGAACAGGAACCCCTGACTGGATAGAACGAATTCGCAGCAATTCCTGAACATCGAGCAAGACAACTTCGGCGTTCATTACTTTGATCTAAAGCAACCCATCTACCTTGCTACAGGGGTACAGTGGTTGCCACGCTTCCTTACCTGGAATTGACAGTTCAAAATGGTCAGCATAATTACCTAGATCCAGACCACCTTTACCCTGATGTAATTTGCCATTTACACTACAAACCGCATCAACCCCAACCATTCCAGTCCCAGCCGGGCTTAAGCCTTCAATCGAGCAGGAAAACCCTGGGCCAATAATAGATTTTCTATTGATATAAACCAGATTGGCAAAGTCGCCCTGACAGTCAGATTTATTCTCTGCGTAGCTGGTCTGAATGTCAGGATATAAAATTGCTTCCTCACTTACAGGTTGTAACTCCACAGGGTCACCTTGCAATTCTTTCTCCAGCAACACAATATTCGTACAGTTCGAACCAGCGGGCACCGCGCTTTGAAAATTCTCACACAAGAAAGTTATTTCAATATCCTCATCCTTAATAAGTGTAGAAATCTCGTAAACGTTTGTCGACAGCATCCAGTCAAAGGCCTGCCCAGCCTTGGTATGACAGAAACCCTGGGCAGTCTTTAGCTCAAGCACCGAATCAACATGAAAGTTTTGCCTAACCTGGCGGTAATACAGATCAATCCCATTTTCCTGATCCAGGGTAAAATCATCATTAATACTGGTACAAACAAAATAGCTATCCGTTGCGAAACTGTTCAATGACATCATCCCACCAAGCAAGATGCCCGTAATAGAGGTTATCTTGCTCACCGACATTCTGTTTCCACAGATTGTTTACACACAATATCTAATTCTTACTGAACGTAACCTGAACTATTTCAGACTTTGAATTATCGCCATCACCGAATCTTCGTGATGTTTGGCCATATCTTTTTCATTTAGTGAGATCATAAGCACGAACTGTCCATGCCCAGTGTCATACATCAGTATTCCAATATCCAGGGTTTTATTGTTTATCTGGCCTGTCGTATCGCCTATAACCACCACTTTACCGTTTTTCAAATTAAAATTAGTTGAGTTAGTAACATTCTGTATATTTATAACGCCGGCTTTTGCTAACTCATCATCAACTTTCTGTCCGACGGAGGAAGCGCTCACTGCATCAACTCCACCAAATTCCAGCGCTATTAGTTTATCCGGCGAATCCACCGACAAACCGAGCGTTCCCGTACTGATTTTCCAGTGATTTGGAATAGCCACCGTCAGGCCTGTATTACTAATTGAGTGCCGTGTGGTGGGGTGGTTGGCATTATACGAAGATTTCTTGCTGGTGGTATTTGTAGCCGTACTCGTGGTGGTTTTTGCAACATTAAAAAAGTTAAATGATTGTTCCGGAGAATTATCGCAGCTGTATTGATTTACCGGTATGCCATCGGCTTGATCGCCGTTTGGAACATCCAGACATTTATTACTGTGTACCGGTTGGATAGTGAAATAATTGCCACCCAGGTCTACAAAACTATATTGTTGATGCTTCTGGTTGTTGCAGGTTTGGCGAGAAATCTGAATATTATCCTGATGACTGGCTCCGGGCACTGTTAAGCAACCACTCATATGAGATTTGGTGGTGATAATTTGATACCCCGATGCAACTTGTGTCAGCAGGAATTGTTGACGATCAGAGTTATCACATCGATTCTGCATAAGTAAACCGTTGCTATTCATCTCAATACATTTATCACTACTTTTAACCTTTATGGTTACATAGTCTGCGGCAAATGATTCGGACACTATAAAAGAACAGAGTAAAAACAGGGAGTAAAGACCCACTCGTTTAATATTAAACATGCTAATTCTCATTTCGGGTTTTGATGTATTTTGTAAGTTTTAAGATTAACTCCTGAGGCACCTCCGTGCCGGGTAATACTAACAGCAATCCCCTATCGCCTGAAACCAGGAGCTTTAGAAAAACTTAGCATACACAGTTTTTACTGTATTGTCAGGAGGGCAATTATCAGAACTAACTACAAATCAATGCCCTGGAAAGTAGAGTGTAGCGGTCTTCATTCCCACTGTTCAAATCAGGGTGTAAAAAGAATAGTCCAATCAGGGTGCAAAAAGAATAGAATACTTTGAGTATTTCTTAATAAGAATAAATCTGTGGTGTATTTTTATGAAATCTATAATTCTTTCTAGCTTCAGAATCCCTCTGATGCTTCTAATGCTATGCAGTTATCACCAGGCAGGCGCTCAGTCATCTGACAATGCTTCTCAACAATTAGTCGAGGGCGCAACCGCCTTGGCTAACGGTATGCGTGAGACCCGCAGATACCAACATTTACTAGAAGCATCAACAGGTCAAAACGTAGATAACATGTTGAAGCTATCTGGCTCCGTTAGAACCCTGGGCAAACTTAGCAAACTGGGTGCCGGGTTAGGTGTTGGCCTTGCTATGGTCGACGCGTTTGGTGCTTTTGGCCCGAGCGCGGATGAGCAGATGATGGACGCATTGGTAGAAATAACCAGCAAACTAGATAAGCTACAGCTAACTTTGGATACAAAGCTGGTTGATATGGAAAACAATATAATAAACCATATACAGCGAGAGGCGGCCAAAACTCAGATTAGATCACATGTAGGCTATCTAACGACCTTACAAGGCGATATAGACTACTATCGCACTGCACTACAGAGCGATGATATTAATTATGATATTTTGGATGAAGCAGAAAGAACGTTAAGCGGGTATTCCTCTGAACAAGTGAAAGAACATGCTGAAGGAATCTATGCGAATATTACTGGGGGCAATCTAGCAACAAATATTATGCAGCAGGAGTATATCGCCACCTATGGATCATTGGAGCATATTAAAAATGTCGGCATGATGCTCACAGAATTGGTGCAGTCGAGTCAGGCTTATTACGAGTTAATCAAGGTTATTCAACTTAGACGTGGTAATGAGGCTGACTTATTGATTGCTATTTCAGATGCTGAGCAACGGGTAAGACACCAGGGCCCATTGACCTATGGGCAGGTTGAGGCTATTTCTAACCATTCCAGCAACGCATTTAATCACATACTAGAGGCTATTGCTGATGAAATGGATAACTGGATTCTAAAAGGTATCTCTGAGCGCAGCGAGAATGTCAGGAATTATCTGCAGAGTAAAATTGGCGGAACAGGGCACATTGAAAATTTCGAGCTCTCACCAAATAATGTATCAGTGCATGAATCGGAGCCATTCATTAAAACATTTGACTATGAGAGTGAAACCTTCTCTGATAAATACGGTATCAATTTTGCAGAGGAATTAAAGCGCATCTATATGGCTGATTTCATGGTGATGAGTTACCGCCCATATATGACACCTGGTTATGACAATGCCCACCCTGATTTTTTCCATATCAAAGGAAATAATATGGTATGGTTTTTTGGTCAGGACTATGATTTTGCACCGGCTCTGAGCGGCACCAACCCACATCACTGGCTATTTTTATTGGTTAAATGGTCTGATATAAAGGATTCGATCGCCCAGCCTGAATACGACTATGCGTTTAATGAACTGGATATTGTTGATTTAGAAACTTCAGACTATTGGTACAGCGACAGCAGCGAGGGAAACTGGCAATCACGATTCGATCTAATACCTGGCCTTTCGGATCATGATCTAAAAAATAATGATTACCCTATAAAACGGGATGTTGATGCACTCTTTAACCCCTTAAATAGTAATCCTGATAGAATCTATTACGACGGCAAACAAGAACCTATGGAAGACAGCGGCCTCGTACTCGAGATCAGGGCGAATCCACATACAAGCGTATTAATAGATACTCACCTGAGTGTATTCATTATCGACTATGAGGGTGATGCAAAATATGTAGAATCTGCAGGTAACTCTCATTTCCTTAAGCGCACGGATGGTGATCGGATGCAGGCAGCGTGGGGGCAGCTGTATCTGACTACCACTGCTGCGACACGTTTGGCTGCACAAGAATCATCTGCTAACTATGTAGGGTCAGCTAGTTACACTAGAGCAGCCACTTATCACCATGGCGGCGTAAAACTGGTCGTGGTGCACCGTTAACAGTCTGTTTTTTGGCTGGAGACTAATGACTCGCAGCATAATCATTGCTGCGAGTTTCTCCTGTAGCTGATTAATTTTTCTACTGTAGCGAATACAATGCGTGCTCTCCATCAATACCTTTTAGTTGGGCATAAACGGGTTTACCGAACTGGCAATCATCACTACCGCGCACCATAACCTGCGTTACTTCGGAAACTAAAATTTGCTCCGCAATCGCCAGAGATGCGATTCGTGCTGCCTTGTTCACCACCGTGCCAAAAAAGTCACCATTGGATTGAATAACATCCCCGGTGTGTAAGCCGACTCTAATCTGGAATGCTGACTCCTGTTGCTCTTCTTTGACCTTTTTCTGAATTTCTTTTGCTGCCATTAAAGCTTTCCTTGCAGAGGGAAATGTCGACATGGTGCCATCGCCGAGGGATTTAACCAGGCAACCTCCGTAAGCCTCAATAGACGATTTTAATGCTGCTATGTGTCGATTGATGGTCGCAACCCAAACCCTGTCACCGACTAGATGGGCAATCGTAGTGGAATCAACTATATCAGTGAACATCACCGTGAGTGTTCCTTCGCTTTGATTGGGTTCGAAGCCCTGTCTGGCTGACTCAACCAGCTTATCTAATGCGCTATGCTCTTTGCCAATTATCTCCAGATTGGCGCGAGGAAAAGACAAATGTGACTGGACCACCTTCCAACCACCATCTTCCATTACAAAAACCAGACTGAAACGTACCGTATGTGTTTGAAGATTCTCGACACTTAACTCTGCAATTACCATTGCCCAACCGGTTTGCCCATTTTCGAATGCTTCTATATGAGAAGGAGTTAGCGCAAGTGATGGAAGTTCACTAACATGGTCACCAAAACCATTGCGAAATAATTGGCCGTTCCAAAACTCGTTCGAATCGCTGCCAACGTAACGCAGATATTCTGATTTGGATAACAGACTAGTCACCTGTTGGGCGTCTCTACTGCACATCGCTTTCAAGAAACGCATTGCTACCGCTTCCAGTTCAGGGGAGCTTTTGATTGATGTTGTCATAATACGATGTATACTTTATTGTTGTGGGCTTAGGCTAGTGGGCAGTGACGATTACTAACACCCACTCGATTCACCTACTGCTTCGTGAAATCCCATTTTAGCCAGGTTTCTTCTAAAACGTTCCCGTTCTTTTTGGTTGTGACTGGTTGTATTAATCACTCCCTCAATTCGTAACGGGCTCGGTAACGATCGAATTTGTTCCGCTATCCGCTGGGCTTTCTCAAGCTCACCTATCTCGATTAACAGATCCATTAGGTAATAGTGGCAAATAGAGGATTCTGGTTCAAAATCAATACTCTGCTGATACGTCTCAATGGCTTTAGAAACTTGCCCTACATTTTGGTAGGCGTAGGCACCCACAACTCCTGCCCAATTCGGATAAACAGTAGCCAATTTGAGCGATTTTTCAAAAACCGCTATTGCCTTTTCGTGTTGTCCCGCGTAATTCAAAGGAAAGCCTGATAAAGCCACTGCATCGAAATTTCCCGGCGCGATGTTAGCAGCCTTATTTCCAGCCTCAACAGCCAGTTCGGGCTTATCTCGCATTAGGTGGATAAAGCTCATTAAAGCCCAGCCATCCCAATAATCTGGATCATTTTTCATCGACCTGGCTGCAGAAACTTCCGCCTCATGCAAGGATTGTTCAACATTGTCGCTCCAGCCGGCGTAAGCCTGCTGCCAATGCGTCCATCCCAATAATGACCATGCATGCTGATAGTCAGGCTCCAGTAGCAGGGCTTTTTTGACAAGTTGCTGTGCCTCAGAAATATTGTCCTTGACATAGCTATCTGCAAGATCAGCCGATAACACGCAGTATTCCCAGGCTTTAACATTAGTTAGGCCATCACGGTATTCTGATGCCCGTTCCCCATAAAGCAACTTCACTTTCATCGCTGAGGCAATTTTTATTGTGATCTGATCTTGAATTGCAAATATATCGTCGAGCTTTCTATCAAACTGATCGGACCAGATATTGGCATTCGTCTCAGAATCTACTAATTGAACATTGATGCGGATTATATCTCCGCTTTTACGGATACCGCCATCAAGGATGTATCTAACATTTAGTTCTTTGGCGATTTGGGTAACCGGCGAAGAACGATCGGCATACAAGGCAGTGGAATAACTGGACACCGTGCGTAGATGTTTAAACTTGGACAAAATGTTTACGATGTCGTTAGTAATTCCTGTAGCGAAAAACTGCTGTTCTGAATCACCACTCAAGTTTTGGAACGGCAGAACTGCAATAGAAGGTGTTTCTTGAACAGATTTCTCCTGATAGTCGCACAGCCCTGCTTGCTTTGCCAAATTGAAAAACTTCCTGCTATCTTCTTCGTGCTCATACGCTGCAATTGAATGTAAATATTGAAACCAGTCCGATTCTGACTGAGGAACTGCTGTCATTTCCATTCTGGATCGAGAGTGATATTTCTGCATTTCCTTTTTCGCCTGATTGAGCTTACCTGCCCCTACAAGAAAACCTGCGATCTGCAGATGCGCGCTTACCGGTGTGTGGGGCAACGAGCGATAAATATCAATCGCTTTTTCGTATTGGCCACTGTCTCCATAGATTCCTCCAACAATCCAACCCACGAATGAGTGGTGGGGATCAAGTGACAAGCATTTGCCGGCGTATTCGAGGGCTTCATCGTTTCGCCGTGTTGCAGCCAATACCCAGGCCTTCTGTGCGTATCCATCCGGTAATGTTGGATTCAACTCCATGGCTTTATCTGCATGAAACGCCGCCTGATCAAAACCCCGGGCATACATGAAATATTCCGCCATGAAACCATGAACGAACGCATTATCCGGCTCCAGCTGTAACGCTCGCTCAATGTGAAAACCCGCCTGATGTAATGCTTTCTGCCTGTCCGCAGCCCGGTTATCCTCTAGATCTGCAAAGTATCCACCAGCCATCTGGGCATGGGCATTAGCGTTCTCAGGGTCCAGTTCAATACATTGAGCCAGATATTTTTTAGCCAGTGTCTGATCTTCTAATGTATATTTCTGTACATGATAAGACCCTCTTAAATACAAATCGTAGCTTTGTGGATTTTTCGAAGGCTTTCGAACTGCGGTTTCCTGTATGTCCGAGTCAATCCGTCCTCGAATAGTGCCGGTAATTGTCTGACTTAATTCATCTTCCAGGGTCAACACATCTTCGAGGTCCGCGTCATAATGCTTACCCCACAATTGATTGCCTGATTCAGATTCAATGAGTTGCGCCGCCAGCCGGATCTTGTTGCCAACTTTTCGAACACTGCCATCAACAACGTATTTAACTTTGAGCTTATTGGCGATGGCCTGAATCGCATCCTCACTATCACGAAAAGAGAAGCTGGACTGGCTGGATTTCACCACCAATCCTTTGTACATACTTAATCCACGAATAATGTTCTCACTTATGCCATCGCTAAAATACTCCTGTTCAGGATCGTTGGAAAGATTGCTAAATGGTAGAACTGCAATGGCAGGGTATTGGGTAAGATCACCAGGGTCGAAGGTTTTTATTGCCAGTTCACAAAGCCCCGCCTGCAAAAGCAAATCGAAATATTCGTCTGAATCCACCTTTTTTGAATAAGGCATGGCGTCAAACCAGTAACTACGCCATTGCTCTTCGGACGTTGGATAAGCCGGCATTTGTTGATGAGCCAGTGCGTGATACTTTTGCATTTCTTCCCTGGCTTCTTCATTACGGTTCAGAGCTCCAAGGCAGGCTGCGATTTGGGCGTTAACGCTATTGGGTGGCGTGGGTATGGAACGAAACGCTTTAAGGGCTTTTTCATAATCACCCGCCCCCCTATATACCTCGCCCGAGATCCATCCTGAATAGGGGTGGTGAGGATCGATTGACATAGTGATATCGGCGTGGCGTTTTGCTTCCTGATCTTCTCCTCGATCCTTAAGCGACCAGGCTTTTTGCGCGTAGCCGTCAGGCAAATTCGGGTTTAACTCAATCGCCCTGTCTGCATACTCTTCAGCAAGTTTAAATTTCCTTTTAAAATTTTGATGCTCTGCCATGAAAGAATGTATTAGCGCGTTCTCCGGATAAAGCTTCAACGCATTATGTGCATAGTAATCCGCTTCTTTTAGCGATTTCGAGCGATCAGGAATCCAGTTTTCCATAGTGTCCACATTAAGTAAGGTACACATAAATGAATAGGCATCTGCAAACTCAGGGTCACTATCGATGCTTTTCTGGAACATGTTTTTCGCTATGACAAAATCATCTGGCGTAAATTTTTGCATGTGATACAAGCCACGCAAATAAAAATCATAGCTGCCGAGATCCGATGTTGGTTTCTTGATTGCTGAACGTTGTATTTCACGACCAATTTTGCCACCTATTTGTCCCGCTATCGTCAGGCTTAATGTGGTTTCCAGATCAAATATGTCTTCCAAATTTCCATCGTATCTCTTACCCCATATCTGATTGCTGGTGGAAGTTTCAATAAGCTGCACATTCAGACGAAGTCGGCTGCCTGACTTTCGAATACTGCCCTCAATGATGTAATCCGCATCCAACTCTGAGCCTATTTCCTCAATGGTCTTTTCACTGTCTTTATACATAAAACAGGCATGTCGAGACTTGGCTTTGATGCCACTAAACAGACTTAAGTTAAGTATGATGCTATCCGTTATCCCATCACTGAAGTATTCCTGTTCAGGATCTCCTGATAAATTACTAAACGGAAGAACCACAATAGTGGGCAGCGTGTCATTGACATTCAATCCGGGCAACTGATCGCATATTCCTAGTCGTTCGAGAACTTTGAAAGACGCATCACTAATACTGGTATCTTTGAAAGGAAGTTGATCAGTCCAGTACTCATACCACTCATCCCTTGATTGCGGACAAGATTTCATTGTGGCTCTGGCTTCACAAAGAAACTCCTGCAATACATCTCGAGCGGCAACTTCCTGGCCGGCCATAGCGGAGTAATAAGCCAATCCGAGTTTTAGAAACAACGTAGGCGAATTAGCATTCTTTATGACATCAATAGCTTCCTCATATCTTTCACAACTCGCCAGGCAATCACTTAAAACCCATTCTCCCCAAACATGATGCGGATCCAGCTCGAGACATTTTTTTGCCCAGCCTAGCGCCTGCTCGCCTTCACCCAACACATTGAGCAGCATGCCCTTCTGGCTAGCAGCTTCTGGATCGTGAGGATTTAGTTTGAGCGCTTTGTCCACACAGGTCAGAGCCGTTGCATAATCGCGACAGAAATATTTGTATTCCGCATAGGTTAGTAAAGCTAAACTGCTCCCAGGTTCGAGCTCAAAGGCTTTATTGGCATGCAGGCCAGCCATAGCAAAAGACTGTTCAAAATCATCCGTCCATCGCTCCAGATAATTCATCACGTGGGCATAGAAAAGATTCGCATGGGTTCGATAATTATCCGGTTCTAGCACCAGGCAATCATTAAACTTCTCAATCGCAATTACCATGTCGTCTTGATTGAATCGCCAAAGGTAATTTGTGCCCTGAAGTAAAAGATCATAGGCTTTAGAGTTAGTAGAGGTTTTTGCGATGGCAATCTTTTGCAAATCCGAATCGATGCGACCGGTTACTGTTGCCGCTATGGTATTGCTTAACTTTTCTTCCAGTAAAAAGATGTCATCGATGACGGCATCATAACGCTCGCCCCATATTTGGTTGCCAGTTTGTCCGTCAATTAGCTGTACGATAATTCGCACCCGGTCATTACTCTTTCGAATACTGCCTTCAACCACATAGTCGACCCCAAGTTCCCGGGCGATCTCATCAGCGGGTCTAATCTGATCCTTATAGGTAAAACTTGAACTGCGGGACTTAACCCGCATATCCGCAAACAAAGAGAGGTTGAAAATAACAGTGTCGGTTATTCCATCGCTGAAGTATTCCTGTTCCGGGTCGCCGGACAGGTTATCAAATGGCAGTACGGCGATGGCTGGGGCATTGGTTTCGGGATCTGGGAGCACAAAATCATCTATGTATTGGCCAAGGCCTGCGGCACACAACACATCAAATGGATTATCCCCTGCGTAGTCATGCTTCGCTGCGGAGGTGGCCTGCCAAAGTTTATGCCAGTCCTCTCGGGAAACTGGCGGCCTGGTCATATTCTTACGTACTGTTTCCACATAAGTGTGCAGGTACTTTTCAGCGGTTGTATGTTGACCGAGTTTTTCATAGCAAGCTGCGAGCCATCCGGATATTTCATCCGCTGGATTAGGCATTTTCTTAAATGCGTCAATAGCGTCCTGAAATCGCTTACCAGTGTAGTACACAATGCCATTACTCCAATCCATCCAGGGATGGAATGGGTCCAGGCTACGGCAGGTATCCGCCATTTGCAAAGCCAGATCAACATTGCCCAAACCCGCATGAACTAAACTCAAAATCGCCAGAGTTTCGGTATCGTTTGGGTTTAATCGGTAAGCTCTTTGAGCTCGGTTTTCACAATGATCATAATCTTTGTCAAACAATAAAAATTCAGCATAACTTGCCTGCACAATAGAATCATCATCGCTAAGAGAAATGGCTTTCTCTATGTGACTGCGTGCATTCTGGAAAACGGTTGCGCGGGGTTCTGTCCAACCGGATAACCAATCGAGAATATTAATTCTGTACAAATAACTATGCGCAGTTTCACATTCCGGATCCCGGGCGATACAGGATTGCAACGCTTTCCTTCCCAATAAATTGTCTGCTGGATTGAATCTCGCCAGGTGATATTTTCCCTGCATGAGCAAATCGTAGCTGCTCAAGTCTTTGGCTGGTTTTCTGTAGGAGATTTCACCGTCCGCCATATCCAATTTGCCTATGATGTTGGCGACAATGGTTCGCGTCAGCTCATCTTCAATGTCAAATATCTTGCTCTGATCCGAATCAAATCGCCTTCCCCAAATTTGCTTGCCGGTTTCTGTATTAACCAGTTGCGTGGTAATGCGTAAAGAATTTGGGGTCTTGCGAACACTGCCTTCGATGACATAGCGAACACCGAACTGAACGGCGATATCTGTCAGGCTGAGTTTTCGTTCCTGTACAGCAAAGGAATAGTGTCGTGACAGGACCGACAGCGAAGGGTACTGAGAAAGACCCATTATCACGCCTTCGGTAATGCCGTCGCTGAAATATTGCTGATCCGGGTCGTTGGAAAGATTTTCAAAGGGCAACACCAGAATCGACAACTCATCTACATCATGACTAGTATATTTCGCCTCAGGCAGTCGAATACTATTTGCGCTTGAGGTAGGTAACGGAATGTCGGTGATAGTTGTTCCCTGTTTGATTTGATCACGCAATTCAATAGTTACCGACTCAGGCTCCACTCCAAGCTCATTCTGGAGGACAGCATGGCACCGCTTGTAAGCCAGCAATGCGTGATTACGGTCGCCGTTGGCCTGAAATGCCTTCATCACTGTACGCCATCCGGATTCAGTAAGCGGGTCATGCTTCACCAATGCTTCAGCAGACTCAATTGCAGCAGCAAACTCTGTGGCCGCCGATTGTTGCGCACTTAATCGGGTTAGAACATTGACAATAATTCGTTTGTAACGATCGCGTTCCTGGGCGAGCCATTCCTCACTTGCCGAGTCGCGAATGTTAATACCCTCGAGAAACTCACCTCGATACAGCTCAGAGGCACAGGCAAGTTTATTGGTGTCCAATTCTTCGGCAATTTGTTCGAACTGCAGAGCATCCACCTGAATCAGGCTGGCATCGATTCGCACCGTAGTACGATCTACTTCGAGGGGCATGTGATTCAGCACGGCCAATGGTTTTTTAATCGCACTAAGCGCCTGTCTTAGGGAATTTCGCGCCTGTTCCTCACTACGATTGCTCCACAATAAATTAATCAGGCGCTCCCTGGGATGTCGAATACCAGGTTTTAATGCGAGGTAGGCTAAAAGAACTTCAGCCTTACGTGTTTGCAAACTCAATGGCGTTCCATCTGCCATTCTGCATTCGAATTGACCCAATAATTTCAGATGGATTGCTGCCAAATTCGTTCTCCATGACGAATTAATTGAAAAACCATATAGTTTTTTTAAAAATAAAGTCTATGAATTCAATAGTTTATTTTATTTAATGTTTATTTAATGATCATTTTCACGGATTTAACACAAATCTGCAAGGAATTTAACGGCTGTTGAAGAGAATGCCTCCATCGAATACGAAACACGCATTACCCGAGGCACAAAATGAGAAAAGTTCGCAACACAATCCACTACTCAAACCCCCTTGCCATGTTCGCTGACGGCGTTGAACAGATTATCCGAGAAAAGACCGAACGTCCCACCTCATATACTGATCACGAATTAGCCATAATGATGCAGAACGAACAAACTAGAGCAGCGAAACCAGTAGAGCTAACTCGAAGCCGTAGTCTAAAGGTAAGGGTAGTTGATTTAATACAGGATCTTTTTAGTTACAAGTTAATGTTTAGATCTAATTAAATTGCAAGATGATTTTCGGTCACCTGCTAAGTATCGGGACACCAATGCCCGGTAACAGAACGTAAAATGAAATCACAACCGAGGACTAGATGAAACTTCAAAATTGAGTCAAAATAATCAGTCATAAAATCAAAGAAACTGATGCAAATAAAATGAAAACAATTTCAGAATCTGACGTGCCTGAGGACGCCGCTGCTCGAAAGGCTATAAAACCGCTAATTTGTTATCCTGTTGATTCCCTACCCCCAGCCAACCTGCCTCTATACAGAGTCGCTCGTGATTCAATGGTGAAAATCAACACTGTTATTGCGCCGCCGAGAGATGCAGTTTGCTTCGAAGTTCCAAAAGGACATTTCTTTCGCATCGTAAGCAGTGAAGGCTCCCAGGTGGGGGATTTAAATCTGTGGTCAAAACATAATCATAACGAGAAATTCTACGCAGGTAAAACCAGGGCCTTACACGGCACTCACCTTTCAACAGGTGACCGAATGTGGAGTTCCTTCCCATATTTACGTCCTATGGCAACCGTAACCTACGACACCCTGGATTGGTACGGATTTGATCAGTATGGCGGCTCTGTACACGATGTTATTGGTACGCGCTGTGACCCGTATACGGCAAAACTTCTGAGCGGAGTGGATTATCATCATTGCTGCCACTCCAATTTAACCAGGGCGTTTGCAGATTTCACGCAGATGTCTCTCGATAATTCAGGATCATTGATACACGACGTTCTAAATGTATTTATGTGTACCGGATTTACCGAAGATACACATCAATACTTTATGAAGCCAAGCCCGGTAAGACCCGGTGACTACATAGAGTTCTTTGCAGAAACAGATCTCATTGGTGGATTATCCGCCTGCCCCGGCGGAGATTGCTCAACTGAACATTCATCAGATGTTGCAGCCTGCTTTCCATTGGTTGTTGATATCTATGAGCCGCAAATAGATTTATTGGAAAACTGGCAAGAGCCACAAATATCGAGTTATTCCGGGACCCATGGCAGGTAGAGTAACCCTATAACTTCTAATAGTGATTTTCACCAACGGTACCATATGAAGTCACATGCCCGAGTAGTCGTTATAGGCGGCGGTGTTGGTGGGTTGTCCGCCCTTTATCACCTGACTCTGGAAGATTGGACTGATGTTATTCTGCTCGAGCGCAATGAACTTACTTCGGGCACTACCTGGCATTCCGCAGCACAGTGTCCTGGCGTTGCATTCAACCAGTTACTGCTACTACTGCGTGACTACACAATAAAACTTTATAAAGAACTTGCCGACGATCCGGCCTATCCGATCAATTATCATCATGCCACTGGCGGTATGCGGCTGTTAACTAATCAGACACATCTGGATGAAGTTCATCAAATATTGTCCGTTGCCAAAGGTTTGGGGCTGGAATTCGATTTGCTTGATGCACTTGAGGCGAAACGACAAAACCCATTGTTAGATATCAAAGATGTACTGGGTGTTCTGTGGGATGAAAAAGATGGCGATATAGATCCAGCCCAACTATGTCAGGCATTAGCTGCGCGGTCACGCAAGGCTGGCGCAACGATCCACCGAAACACGCCGGTCACGGGATTATCACAAAAACCAAATGGTGAATGGTTAGTGACAACCAACGCCGGCGTAATCACTGCCGAGCATATCGTAGTTGCCGCCGGCTATCGTGTTAATGAGGTGGGCGCTTTGATGGGGATTAAATATCCTGTAATCGCCATGGAACATATGTACTTTGTCACCGAAGATATTCCAGAGCTGGTAGCTCGCAATAACCGTGTGCCCATGGTTCGCTGCCCTCGCGACACCTTCTATATGCGCCAGGAAAAGAAAGGCCTTCTGGTGGGTATTTACGAGCACGATTGTAAAACCTTTGGCATGAACGGTATCGACCCTGATTTCGTCAACGCGCTCTGCCCTGATGATCTTGATAGGTTATTGCCAAAAATGGATCCAATTTTTGAACGGCTACCGTGCCTGAAAGAAGTTGGTATTAAATCGGTAGTTAATGGACCAATTTCCTATGCCGCAGATGCTGGGCCTCTGGTTGGCAAACAACCAGGGCTAAGAAATTGCTGGTCTATGAACGGACTGCGAGTTGGCATTGGTGAAGGCGGTGGTTATGGCAAGATGCTGGCTCAAATGATGGTACATGGCGAAACAGAATGGGACACCTGGCAACTCGACTCACGACGCATGTAGGCCTTGCCGAGCTATCCGGTTTTAACCATTACCGTATCAGTGGTGCAGGCGCCCTGCCCTGGCTCAGCAGCCTGACTTGCTCCCGCGTAAGTAAGCAAATCGGCAAAGCTAATCTGTGTTACTTCTTAACCGACAACGGCAATATTTCGAGCGAAGCTACTATCGTACCGCTGCCCGGTGGCGACGTTTTCTATGGTTCTGCTGCGACTGCGGAGTATCACGATAGAGATTGGCTAACGGAACGTATTCCGCACGGATCAGACATCCACATACTGAGTCAAACCAACACCCATACAATGTTGGTTATCGCTGGCCCGAACGCACGCAATTTACTGGCGGCAGTTTCTCCACGAACCCAATGGGAGCCAACTAATTTCCCCTGGTTAACCGCACAACACTGCTACATTGCTTACGTCGAGTCACTGGCCATCGCCATCAGCTATTCTGGTGAACAGGCATTCGAATTACATATTCCTAATTCGCAACTATATGCGGCTTACGAAGTATTGACCCAGGCCGGAGAAGACTTTGGCCTCTCTCACTTTGGCATGTACGTCATTGATTCCATGCGTCTGGAAAAAGGTTATGGACATTGGAAGACTGATTTCATCACAGAATTTAATCCTATTGAAGCCGGGTTAAACCGCTTCGTCGACATGACTAAGGATTTTCCTGGTAAGCAAGGTCTGCAAAAGCAGTTAGATGTTGGCAACCGGAAGCAACGTGTGGTTCTGGAACTCGATAGCTACGAGGCACCGGCACAGCCCGGCGAGGGCGTATTTCTTGCTGGCAAGCCGATCGGTGGTATCACATCTGCTGCCTGGGGTTACCGCACCCAAAAGAATCTCGCTATGGCCTACATCGATCCGCTACATGCTATTGAGGGATCTGTTGTGGAGGTTTTATTGCTGGGCCAGCCAACCCAGGCCATAGTTTGCAAGCCCTGTTCATTCGATCCCCAGAACAACCGCACTAAAGGCAATCAGTAAACTGTCGTGAATCTTTAACTGAGTTGTATTCGTTTGGTTCAGGAAGTAGGATAAATAAGGCGATTGAAATCATTTAGATCTGTGGCTTCGCCCATATTTCTTACATGCTGTAGTAATTCACGAGTTCGCTCTGGTCCAAGCACTGGTGTGGCGAATAAGCAAAATTTATCATCAATTTCTGGTTCGCTTAAGGGAATCTCTGGATCGCCATTGGCCTCGATTGGGCCAGATTCCAAAATCCTTCCATCGTCGAGTGTAATACTGAGCTTGCTTATTCGCCGCTCGGGGAAAACTTCATTAAATGCATCCACCTCATACAGCTCAATAGACTGGCTCAACTGTTGCACCGCTTGATCCTGAAGGCCTTCACCTTCTATTTCTTTGACCGTAATTCGTTTATGGATTAAAGCCGCTGCAACCGGGAATGGAAGACTGTATTGTGCCTGTTCGGTAGTTTGTGGATTAGCCGTGGCAAGTCGAATAGATTCATGAAAAGTGCCTATACGAATTTTTGTAATGTGATTAACATCAAACTCGTTTTCAGCCTGTAATTTCAGCGCGGCAATAGCCGCAGGTTGTGCCCATCGACAGACTGGAAACGGCTTAAAGTATTGTTCTTTAATGAGCCATACTTCTCCCAGATCGTTCCAGAAATGCGCCTGCTCCGGGGCATCCATAGTAATTGCCGGAGCACCGGTAAATCCGTCCCTGGCCAAATAGGCGGCCGACACACCGGCCATGGAGCCCCAACCAGAACCGTCTTTCAACATGGTCGGGTGGTCGATACAACGCATCATCTGAGAACGCGGGCCGTGATACTCGGCTATACCCAACGCATGACGTGTTCGTTCTGCATCAAGTTTAAGAATGCGTGTGCCTATGGCAGCAGCAGCTAATGCTACCCAGGCACCAGAAGTATGGTAATCACAAACACTGTCGTGTAATGAGGCACCGGCGCGACAGGCAATCTCGTAGCCAATTAGCAACCCAGTTAACAATTCGGCTTCACTTACTTGTTCACCCTGCTCTGCTTCCCAAAAAACCAACAACGCAGGCAATACCCCACAGCCCGCATGACCTTTAACTGGCTTATAACCATCATGAGCATCTATGGAATCAATGGTCATACCACCGGCCAGAGCTGCACCAACGGGACTACATGTACGGCCATCCATAAGGATACGCGCGGATGCTGCTCCCGCTCCGAACTGGCTTAAAGCGTGATGTCGGATAACCGCTGATAGTTGTGTTTGGATTCCACTAGCAGCAACACCCAGTAGATCCAATAAACAACGCCTGACCATGTTTTGGGTGTCGGCTGGAACATCTCGCCACTGCAGATTATGAATAAATTCTTGATAGTTCATGGTTGCATTTAACCTGGAAAAATCAGCTAAGCGTCAAAAAATGTGCAAACCCTTGTTGTGCATGCTTTCGTGATTCAACTAATTTCTTAAGGTTTATGATTAAAAGAGTAGATTACATTAAAAGGTGACCTTTTTCCCTACCTTGATATGGAGTTTTTATAGTCATCTCGTTCAAGCAGCCATGATAGAGCACAACCAATTAGAAGCCCCCAAAATGGTGCGCCAAGAGTCAGTATTGGTATATCAGCCAGGGTTATAAGAAACGTAACAAGTGCACCAAGCGTGCATTTTCCACCGAATGCAGTAGTCATGGAATTCTGTAATACGCGCAACATAGCCAGACCGGCTAGTGCGGCAATGAATACCGGCGGTGTAGCCAGCATCAGCGTCGTGAAAACTGAAGAGAAAAACCCAAATAGAAGACCTAACAGGCCTACAAAAATACCTGCGGTGTACTGTCGATGATGTTCTCCCGATGAGGAAATCAGGGCGTTGACTGGACCGGTTAAACAGGTAGACACAGTGCCAGTCAGGGCGGTTAATAGAGAAAATCCACCGCATGCAGTGGTTATTGCACTAACAGGCGGATCATGACGGGCGGACTTTAAAATGGCTATTCCCTGACCGTTTTGAACAACGATTACTGTGATAGCTAGTGGCAGAACTAGTTCAACCGTGGCAGCAAGGGAAAATTCTGGTTGGATCAAAACAGGGGCGACAAACAGTGACAATGACTCAGCGCCTAGATCTATTCCACCTGTAAACGCTACCGCGGCAATACCAGCCAGTAATGCACCAATTAATGGTGGCATTATTCGACCAACAGTAACCAAACAGGTTAACAAGATAAATACAGCACACATAGGTGCCGCAATCGCAAAACCATCACGAAATGCCATGATAAGATCGAGGCCGAATTGTAGAAACACCCCGGCGACCATCGCCATAACGATTGGCATGGGAACGATATTCATGGCGTTTCGAACCCACCCACTAAGCCCCAGGGCAAGCATCAGCAGGCCCGTTAAGAAGAACGCACCGACAACTTCGGGAAAACTCAGGTGAGTCAAAGCCGCCCCAACTAGAACTGTGCCAGGAATACTCCAAAAAAAGACCAGTGGTTTCCGATACAGCAGGCAAAATAAAACGCTCAGGATCGAGTTGATAAAAAATGCGCCAAAAATCCATGAGGAAATTTGTAATTGGTTAAGGCCTCCTCGACTACCCATGGTAAGAATGATTGCCACCGGTCCTGATGCGGCGAAAATAAAACCAATTAACCCATTGATCGCATAGGTTGAACCAAAATCACGAACCACCTGGCGTAAAGTCGGGAATGGGCGGCTAAAGCTTTCAAAAGTCATATTATTAGTTTAAATCTCAAACTGAAATCGTCTGATCAAGAGAGATCCTCATAGAGTTTTAGGTGATTATAACTACCCATACTGTATTGTGTCCCGTCCGCGGTAGGAACGCTGGTTACCCGACGCCTCCCGCACAGTCCCGGACGTACGGTATTACCGCATCCGGTTCCTCGGTTATACTCGCTTTCGCGCAAGGCAGAACACGTAGGATGTGGTGAGGCACGAACCGCATCAATCGAGAAAACCAAGGTACAGGAGAATATTTCATCTACATAAACCACCACTGATGCGGTTCGTACCTCACCACATCCTACGGTCTTTGGGGAATTAGGAGGTAAAAGGTGACGGAGGGATTAAATTTTAATCTCTCCGTCACCTTTTCACGACAAGGTTTCGTTTTTGCAGGAAAAAACACAGAACGAGTATCAAGGTAGTAAGCAACAATGGAAAGTCTCCCCATTTCGTGTATCGGGTGATGGTGTTCAAACTACGAAATTCACCCGACAAGACCGTTGCTTGCCCCCAGGGCGTCTGATGCGTCACCCTACCATCCGGCGCGATAATGGCGCTGATGCCGGTATTGGCAGCACGCAACACATACCTACCCGTTTCCACCGCACGCATTCTTACTGACTGTAAGCCTTGCCAAAGGGCTGGTGAATTTCCGAACCAGACGTCGTTGGATAAATTAACCAGTACCTGTGCACCATTTAGAACCCTGCTGCGGGCTTGTTCCGGAAATAGTGATTCGTAACAGATCAATGTGCCGTAACTGATGTTCTTAAGCGTGATAACCCCCTGATCTGTCGCCGACACATAGTCCAGCTTTCTTACCGGGTCTGCTACAATTTCTAACCAGCTGGGCAGATATTCCGCCAGGGGGAGCAGGTGTTGCTTGCCGCTAAACTGGTAGTCCGGAAAAGTGTCTGCAGCAAAACCGAAAGCGCCGTTTTGGGGTTGGTCCTTGTTAACAAGCGTAAAGCCACCCGCCAACAAAGGGGCGGGCCATTGCCGAACCAAATTACCGATCCATTTAAACCATTCTGTATCTTTATCCAGCATTCCGGGTATTGACGATTCGGGCCACAAAATTAGAGCAGCATCCGCATTCAGGGTGTTACTCAGCATCGCGTGGTTGTTAATTGACCAGCGTTGATAGTTATAACGAAGATTATGATTTGAAGGTAGATTGGCTTGAATTATGCTTGCAACGTAGGTTTGGCTGCTTGCGACATGAACCTGAGGCGAGAGCCAGATGCACAACGCCGTGATTGCGAGCCCCACAAAACCCCATTTTCGATACTGACTAAAGCACAACAGATAGAGGGCCGCTGCCAGAAGAGCAGGTCCGGCCGCAGCGCCATATACACCAAACCAGGTAACCCACCCGACTGCTGGCGAATCTAACAGTAAATTACCTAAGGAAGTCCAGGGAAGTCCACTAAGTACATGACCGCGAAGCCATTCAGTTATTATGGCAGCTGAAGGAAAAGCTAGCAATAACCACGGACCTCGCCCCCCACATACATAAATAAGCCAGGCCCATAGAAGAGAAAACATTGCCAGGAATATACCCAGCAACACCACGAAGCTAAAGGAAAGAAACCCGCCCAGTTCGCCATACAGTTCTACCATGGGAACCAACCACCAGGCGCCGATTCCAAACCAACCTATGCCAAAAGCGAAACCGCTGATCACGGGACGTCCTAGGCTTAACACCCATAACCAGGACGTTAACAGGACTATAGCTAACCAGTTATAATCGAAGGGAGAGAAGGCAAAGGGGAAGATAGCGCCGAGAACAAGAGGCAATACTCCCGTTAGCAACAAACTGACGGGAGGTTTTCTAACCAGATCCAACTTCAGCTCAGCCAAATCAAGCTGAAGTTGAGTTCTTTTTTATGGACAGACTTTCTGTCCGGGTAAAGTTTTGCTGGTGCGCACCACCAAATTGTAATGCGGGGCGGAACCCAGTACACAAGTAACTACAGCCACATTACCGACATTTTTTTCCGGTGAACGGTAGATTGAGAATTTGTGGGTTGCCCTGATTCAGATTTTGTTGCAGTGGCACTTCTTGAGCACCTAACGAACCACAGTTTTTATCATACAATTCGCAACGCAGTAACGCACCAGGAGTTGTTGGAAAATTGGCTGTTTTCCAGGGCACCTGGAGTATAACTTTGTTGACATTGGGCGCACCTTTGAATGTGCCAACAGCATTGTTGGTTTTAGGCGTGAGCTGCACGGGAGCAAGATTGGCAGTAGAGCTGGAAGGCAATACTGTGGGCGCTATGTTGTTATCGACGGTACCGTCGCAATCATTATCGATGCCATCGTAAAATTCAGCTGAAGGTAGTACATCGCCGACACAGCTTGCCCAGTCATTATTGGCGCCACAAAATTGAGTGCCTTCTTTACACGATCCTACGCCCTTGTTTTTAGACGGTCCCGTGTAACAATTTTTAGAATCCCCTGGTTTGCAATTGCAGGCAATCCCATCATCCACTTTGCCATTACAGTCATTATCCAATCCATCGCAGATTTCCGCTGATGGCAAAACCTCGGCGAGGCAGCTCGACCACTCATTACCTCGTGTACAAGATTGTGTTCCAGTCTTACAAGCACCGACGTTAGCGCTCTTTTGAGGACCAGAGAAGCATTTTCGTAATTCCCCACTTGGCTTACAATCGCATGTAATGCCGTCGTCCACCTTGCCATTACAGTCGTTGTCTACGCCATCGCAGACTTCAACTTGCGGAACAACTTGCCCTAAACACAAGGATGTTAATTTGCCATCTGCTAGACAAAACATTTGGCCTGCCTGACATGCGCCAACAGACAACGTAGCCTCTCCTGCCGTATAGCATGGGATCGTTTTTCCAGGTGGAGAGCAGGTTTGATCTGAGCATTGATTATTTGCTCCACAGAATGATCCGACAGAGCAATCAGCTTATGATCGGCAGCCGACTCTGCAAAATCCCTGTACACAAAGTTGTCCCTTGGCACATACAACATCGCTGGCACAGGCTTTATCGTTAGAGCCTGCTACCACTTCTTCTACCGGCAAAATGGTGAGCGTGATCAGCATCAACAGAATCGTTACAAAGCTGCTTAACATCGAATTCACAGGTTTCATTATATTGATTCCTCTGTAGTTGTTTGGGTGATTAATAGGAAGTTTTTTTCAGATAAGTTATTTATCGAACTTAAATCAAAAAGTGGCCTGATGCGTGTCTTGCTCATGGTACTGGAGCCTGGATAAAAAGTGACTGCATTGGGATAATCAGAGTACCGGGGGTTGCTGATATGCTCGCCTGGCCTACTCCGCCCTGAGCATTTCGCGTAGAGGCAGGGGTTACAGAAGTAACTGAGCTGGTAGTGCTAGAGCTAGAAGAACTAGAATTGACAGAAGTTTGGGCACTCGATTGCGCTGTTGTCGGACTCGTATTACCTGTGCCAGTTGATGATTGGCTAAATCCGGTGGGTTTTTGCTGACCACCGACCAGAATCAAATTCATTTCATTCATCCTGATTAACAAACTGCCCGGTGCGTTTGTTGTGTTGTTTGCCTGAGATATTTGACCAGCAACACCCGCAGAGGACTGCGCTGTTCCAGGAGACGAAGAAGATGTGGATACGCTAGTTGAAGACTGCCCAGCGGTTCCAGTAGTTGTAGACGTTGGCATTGTAGATGCTGATGCTGAACCCGTCGCTGTACTACCGGAAGAATTAGCCGAAGAGGCTCCAAGAATCAGCGTATCCAGAGGAATCAACAACGTGCTCCCACCAGCAGTTGGCAACCCAATCGAGTTAAACAGCGACAGCACATCCATGGGAATAGTCAAAGTAGCGTTAGTAGTTGTCGATGTCGCTGTATTCGAAGCCTGACCTGTGGTGGCCTGAGTTGTTGCTGTGGAGGCTTGAGTTGTTGCTGTGGAAGACGTGGATACTCCCTTTGAAGGCTGCCCGGCGTTTTTGTTAGGGGTAGCAGGCTGACCCGTGGCGTTAGCACTGGAAGACCTGACTGAAGTGGCACCAAGAAACAGCGAATCGAGAGGAATCAGCAAGGTCGTTCCACCGGCACTTGGAATTCCAATTGAATTAAACAACGACAGTATATCCATTGGAATGGTTAAAATTCCGCCGGCAGGTGTCGTGGTAGGTGTTAGGGTGGATGTAGTTAAAGACTGCCCCGCCGAAGGTTGTGACGCCCCGGCAGGCGGCGTCGTGCCAGTTGCGGAAGAGCTACCACCAGTTGTAGAAGCAGGCGTCTGCCCAGGAGTTCCTGCACCTGGAACGTTAGTGGCCGGCGCGTTAAGAATTAAAGAGTCCAGTTGAATTTGAAGCGTAGCACCATCTTCACCTAATCCAGCTAATTCAAGGGCTGCCATTGAAATTGTCAGAGTTGTAGGTTGAGTCGACTGTGGTAATTGCAGGAGATTGGTAGTGATAATGATTGGAGTTTGTTGGCTCGTCTGTGGGAGGAACAGCGTCTGGATCGGTCCCTGTCCAATTCGTAGGCCCTCCTGATTAAAGGCCGAAACCAGGAAGCACCATATGCCAGAGTTGTTTGGGGTAGTCCGAACCTGGGATAGCGCCAGTGTCGATAGCTGCGTCGATGTTGAATCGCCATCAACAAACAATCCCGTCATTGTTTGGTCTGCACGTTCTTCCTGTGTCAAGTTGGAGCAAACACTTTCTCCGGGCTGAACCAGCTGATCAACAATCGATCGTGGCCAGGGAAACAATTCCAGTTTGTAAGCGTTGGCATTGGCAATCGCACGCCATTCAAACAGTGTTTTCTCGTTAAGCGAACCACCCGTTTCCGGACCTAGCAAAGTAATACTTTGCATAGACGTAGCACCGTTAACCAGATAAAGAATAGTTGCCGTACGAGCCTGGTTCTGATCTGCCGTACCATCGCCCAGACGAAATCTCACAATATATAATCCGGGGGTGTCAACGGGCAGAATGGGGCTGGTTTCCCTGTGTACGCTAGAACCGGCTAATTGAGTCTGTACAAAGGTCAAAGGTGTAAATATCGGTGAACCTAAGGTAGACGGCGGATAGGCAATTTCCCAAAAGCCCTGCAGCAGCCCGATGCCTTGCGTAGTAATTTCTGCCACCGCCCTTAACGATTCACCAGTGCGTAATACTTTCTGCACCGAGCCATCTTCAAAAAACAGGCTCAAGTTCGGCACAAACAATTCACCACTACTGCCAGCAGCGAGCAACTGAAAGGTTGCCTGCGCGGTTACGGTATTAATGGCATCAGTGAATTGCCGACGGTAGATTACCT
>JBLHGU010000015.1:0-50429 GCA_047615875.1 Parasphingorhabdus sp. | reverse complement strand
AAACGATTGCGAGCTAGCCTGGTGTACGCTACCGGGAAAATGCTTGGTGCACCACTAGAGGCACTCGACTACCCGGCAGCGGCCGTCGAAATGATTCACACCTACTCGCTGATTCATGATGACCTGCCTGCGATGGACGACGACGACTTACGTCGTGGTAAAGCAACTTGCCATAAAGTTTTTGGTGAGGCCATCGCGATATTAGCTGGTGATGCTTTGCAGACTCTGGCTTTTGAGACCTTAACAAATACAAAGTTCACTATTGATCAAGACAGTCAACAACAAATGATTCGCCAACTATCGCAGGCTAGCGGAGTTCAAGGCATGGTAGGTGGACAAGCCATTGACTTCAAGGCTGTTGGACGAAAGCTCGATCTGAGTGCGTTAAAAGCTATGCATCGCATGAAAACCGGTGCACTAATTAATGCATCAGTCAAGCTTGGCGCTTTGTGTGTAAAGCCCATTGATCATTCTGTGCTTAACCATCTTGAAGATTTTTCCAGTGCTGTAGGCCTTGCTTTTCAAGTTGTTGATGACATTCTTGATGAAACCATGGATACAAAAATGCTGGGGAAAGACGGCGGTTCGGATCGACAACTAAACAAACCGACCTATACCACTGTTCTTGGTTTGGAGAAATCACGGGAAATTGCCAACAATTTACATCAGGATGCCCTCGCCAGCCTCCGCTCAATTCGTCATAATACAAGCGTATTAGAGGACATAGCCGAATTTGTATTAGGCCGTAGCTACTAACTGAATTATTCATGCCAACCGATACCCTAGCCATACCCTTGCTAAGCAAGATAGAAAATACCGCCGATCTGCGAAGATTAAAGGCTGAGCAGCTTCCTGAACTGGCTTTAGAGTTGCGTCATTTCTTAATCGAAACTATTTCAGAAATTGGTGGCCACCTGGCACCCGGCTTAGGGACAGTTGAGCTTACCATTGCATTACACTATGTATTTAACACACCTGATGACCGACTGGTCTGGGATATTGGGCATCAGGCTTATCCTCACAAGATTCTTACCGGACGTAAGGATCAGCTAGGATCGATTCGCAAGTATCAGGGTTTATCAGGGTTTTTAAAGCGCTCTGAAAGTGAATACGATACTTTTGGTGCCGGACATTCCAGCACGTCCATAAGCGCAGCACTGGGTATGGCCGTAGCAGCATCGCAGCTGAAAATTGATCGTGAAGTGGTGGCGATTATTGGTGACGGCGCCCTTACTGCGGGTATGGCGTTCGAAGCACTCAATAATGCTGGCGACGAAGACGCTGATTTACTTGTGGTGTTAAACGACAATGAAATGTCAATTTCACCGAATGTAGGTGCGCTATCAAATTATTTGGCCAGAATTCTATCGGGGCGCACCTATTCCACTGTGCGTGAAGGTAGCAAAACAGTGCTGGGAACCATACCACCGGTTAAGGATCTGGCCCGTCGCTGGGAAGAACATATGAAAGGCATGGTCATGCCGAGCACTTTGTTCGAGGAACTGGGGTTCTATTATATTGGCCCGATAGACGGCCATGATTTACCCACCCTGGTCACTACGCTGAGCAATTTGAAGAAATTGAAAGGTCCGCGATTTCTTCATATCATCACCCAAAAAGGTAAGGGTTATGAGCCTGCAGAAGGCGATCCGTGTGTTTTTCATGGCGTGTCTCCTTTTGACCCTTCCACGGGAAAAATTGAGAAAAAAGCTACCAGCAAATCCTATACCAGCGTATTTAGCGACTGGCTGTGTGATATGGCGGCTCAAGATGAAAAGCTTATCGGTATAACTCCCGCCATGCGTGAGGGTTCGGGCTTAGTCAAGTTTTCTGAGCAATACCCTGACCGATACTATGATGTCGGCATAGCAGAACAACATGCCCTTACGTTCGCAGCCGGGCTTGCCTGTGAAGGCCTAAAACCTGTGGTAGCAATTTACTCGACGTTTCTACAGCGTGGTTATGATCAACTCATACATGACATCAGCATTCAGAATCTTGACGTCACATTCGCTATCGACAGGGCAGGTCTGGTCGGTGCAGATGGACCAACACATGCAGGGGCTTTCGATCACAGTTTTCTACGCTGTTTACCCGGCATAGTCATTATGGCCCCCGCAAACGAAAAA
Organism: Parasphingorhabdus sp.; assembly: GCA_047615875.1. GTDB lineage: Bacteria > Pseudomonadota > Gammaproteobacteria > Arenicellales > CAJQKF01 > JBLHGU01. The sequence goes on along the minus strand of JBLHGU010000015.1, from coordinate 48,300 downwards.
GAATGTCGAGACATGTTATTTAGCGCCTACCAGCATTGCGGACCTACTGCAGTTCGCTATCCACGCGGCTCCGGCCCTGGGGTGCTTCCTGACGAAAGTATGAACCTGATTCCCATCGGTAAGGGCTGCATTGTGCGTCAGGGTCAAAGAACAGCCATTCTTGCCTGGGGCAATATGTTAGCGGCTGCACTGGAGGCCGGCGATCAGATTGATGCTGCGGTGGTTAACATGCGCTATGTCAAACCTCTCGACGAAGAATTGCTTGATCAACTTGCCCTGCAATTTGATCTGCTGGTCACAATCGAAGAAAATGTTATAGCGGGCGGCGCTGGTTCGGGGGTTAATGAATACTTGGCACGCCAAGGACTTGGCATACGCATTATCAATTTGGGACTACCTGATCATTACCAAAGTCATGGCTCCCAGGCACAATTACTGTCGGAATGCGGTTTAGATTGCAGTGGTATAGTTCACTCAATTCAGCAAATTAAATCTGTAAAAGTGAAAAGCTAATTTCTTAGCCTCTTTTCCTACCCGAAAAGTATGTCCATCATTGCCGACGTTAACGTCGACGACTCAGTTCCATTCGGTTGCCCTTGCGTAGCATTTCTACATGATTTAGAAATGATGCACCTAGCAAGGGTACTTGCGGATTAATCCCTTGCACTACACCCGCAATAACATTATTAACAGTAATCGGTCCAATAGAGACGGTGTCAAGTTTCAAACCAAATATAGTTGCATCACCACCCGCAGTTTTAGCAATACCCTGTTGCGCCTTACTTAGGTCCAAACCCAGTTTTTGAGCTAGCTGACTATTAATAGCGATAGTGTTGGCACCTGTATCAACCAGAAACCTGACCGGCTTGCCGTTAATATGTCCGTCTGCATGAAAGAATCCGGAATCATCTGCCCAGAGTACAACTTTTTGTAATGATGAATCACTCTGTTCGCCCTTTTCAAGAACTGGCGTGGTCACTACACCGGGCTTTAACATCAGCTCTTCACCATCGACTTTAACTAAAACAAAGGATGTAGTTGCTTGTAGAATCTCAACACCTTCGGGGCTAATATCACCTTTTTTCAATAATTGTCTTTTTCCATCAATAATGATCATCGCCTTGCCAGTAAAAAGCGCGAAAATTTCCATTGTTGGTGCCGCACCCGCTGTATGAAATACAAGCAAGCTGAGAATAAAGAGCAACCCGCTGGCTGCAGTACTCCAACCCCTTGAAATCATCAGTGAAATCCCGCGTTTAATCAGAAACAACAGTATACCGGTCCTTCAATACAATGCGTATAGGAATAGATTAGTGAATATTATCGATCCTGATGTCATAGTACTGGGCGGAGGTCTATCGAATGCGCAACTAATCTATGCACGACTACCCGCAAGATTGGCAGCTCACGTGTTCGCGGATTTTTTCACCACACCGATCCTGGAAAATCGTCACGGAGACAGCTCCGGTGTGTTCGGAGCTGCTAATTTATGGTCTGCTACGGAGTAACTACTCCCGCTCGATTAATGCAGCAATACCCTGACCACCACCTATACACATGGTGATTAAACCGTATCGTCCGTTAATCCGCTCTAGTTCGTAAAGTGCTTTAACTGTCAAAATACAACCCGTAGCACCGATGGGGTGTCCTAGTGAAACACCGCTGCCATTTGGGTTGGTCTTGTCCATCGGCAATCCAAGATCACGAACTACGGCTAATGCCTGTGCTGCGAATGCCTCGTTGACTTCAAAAACATCTATGTCATCAATAGCGATACCGGTGTTTGCTAATAAAGTTCGAACTGCAGGCACCGGTCCAATACCCATAATTTTAGGATCAACACCGGCAAAGGCGTAACCAACTATTCTGGCTCGAGGCGTAAGACCCTTTTCAATAGCAATATCTCTTCGCATTAACGTAACAGCTGCCGCAGCGTCATTAATTCCGGAAGAGTTACCAGCAGTTACTGAACCATCTTTCTTGAATGCGGGTCTTAGTTTCGCCATAGAAGCTTTATCGACATCTCCACGAACATGTTCATCAACAATGAACTCTAGTGTTTCCCTGCGTTTCTTGATAGAAATCGGCACAATCTGCTCTTTGAAATACCCGGCATCTAATGCGCGCTGAGCACGTTGGTGACTCTCCACAGCCAACTCATCCTGTTGTTCACGACTAATTTGCCATTGCTCGGCAATATTTTCTGCCGTAATTCCCATGTGACATTCATCAAATGGGTCAGATAATGCACCAACCATGGCATCGATCAGTTTCGCATCACCCATTTTTTGCCCAAAACGAACCGCCGGAGCCCAATAAGGAACACGACTCATATTCTCTGCGCCACCGGCAACCGCCGCATTACAGGTGCCTGTTTCAATTTGTTGTACCGCGCTAACAATAGCTTGTAGCCCGCTGCCACAAAGTCGATTGAGTGTTAACGCAGGAGTCGACTGTGGCAGCCCGCCATTTAAAGCAGCAACCCTGGATAAATACATATCCTTTGGCTCGGTGTGGACTACATTACCGAATACACAATGACCAAAATCTTCAGGCGAAGCGCCTGAGCGCGCAACGACCTCCTGAACTACCGTGGCGGCTAGTTGCGTTGGAGATATATCTTTAAGACTACCGCCGAAATCGCCAATGGCCGTGCGAACGCCACTTAAAATTACTACGTCATGATCATTGCTCATGAAAAACTCCTGATGTTAGAAACCTTGAGGACAGAGAGACCGAGACCCCTTGCCGGTTCAGATAGAACGGGCTTAATTATGAGCTGATACGTTGTTCGCACGATTGACGAACAATTCAATCTGGCAGAACAACCAGATCAGTAACTCTACTGAGAACAACATAAAATACTCATCATCGGATCGCGGATACAGTTGCAGTGAATGCAAACTACCAACTAGCCATGCAGCCGCACTAGCCACAAAAGTTAGGCCGACAATATAACGTTGCTGTCGAATTTGGCCGAGGCCAGGGAAAATCGCGGACGATAGCAAAATTATATTAAACCGACTAACTGGCGGACTAAAAAGGCTCTCTACATAACTTCTTTTTAAGGCACGTCGTTTTGCAGAAAAAATAATCTTTCTAATACCATTTTTTTCCGCAGCCAGCTTCGGTTGTGATTCCAATAGAGACAATACCCTGGTCATTGAATATGGTTCTGTAAAATTAAGTAATTGTGGTTCTTTAATCCCGGCGATAGTTATTTGTAGCCCTGCGCCAGACCACACGCCGGTCAACCAGCCGAGTTTTCGGGCTGTTAATGGTCGACTTACTACGCCTGTAATGGCTAGTCGCTCACAGTCAGTAACATAGTTAATTGCGGTTTGAAATGAATTGAAAGTAGCGACTATCAAGCGCCGATTGGTCAATACCAATAACGCTTTTTGGTGTTTGTAATCCAGAATTGCTGCATCAGCAGGGGTTTCTTCCTGATCGATCATAAATCGCCACTTAAATCTTTCAAAAAGATTCTCAGCTTGCTGATTGAATTGCTTACGCAAACGTCCCGATGCGAGTAATGAACGAATACCCAGGGCAGATAACCAGCCAAGGACAACAAAAACCCCTAATACAATTAACCAGGGATATATCCACAGTTTAGCTTGCACCCAGGGATATGCAGCCAGGACATATATACAATGAACAACACCGACCATAGAAAGAGGTAGTGTCAATCTTGTCAGAATTCGCAAAACAGTATAAAGAAACACCGACTGCCCATCTTTGCCGGATTTTGAGTTTTTAGTAGTCATCTAAAGTTATTTGGGGTTCAGGAATCCATTCCCTCAACATCAGTTATGACTATTTTATACAACCTGACGAGCCTGGCGGAATTTAATTTCGACGATACAGGGTCTTGCAACTAGTGAACAGGACTCAATTTAGGGGTTACGTCTAACACCCTGAGCAATCATCCGTACAGTAGACTCTGGAACTTCGCCCACTACTGCGACTTGAAAGCCGTCCTGCATTACAGTAAATGCTGAAACCGCTCCCATTTTTGAGTAACCTAAATCCATCCCCTTACCCTGACCTATTTTTTTCACAAAGAGTGAAACGTTTGACAATCCATCGCTATACACATGATGTTCTACCACTCCATTTTCCATTGGAGATCGTCGGGTAATACTTTGAGCCAGGGAAAACCCTGCTGGCAATGTAGCGGAATCCCAGATCATAGCAATCGTGCTATCGGCCACATCCGGGTCATTGTCAACACCAAACCAGGACAGACTTTCCTTCGAGGTACGTGGCTGCAGCATCGATTCATCTATTACTGGATTTATTTGCACCTCGACAAACATATATTTTTCGATTGTCTTGCCGTCCCGACTCTGTAAGTCGGCTCTCAGCAATAAACCAGTCTCATTATCCACCCACAATTGATAACCGTATCGAAACCTGTCGCGAGGGGAAATTTTCAATACCTGCGTTAATCGGTCGGCGATACGTTCCTGGACACCCAGAGTTAGATCGTAATGATTGTCCAGATCAGCGATTTGCCCACCTCTAATCTGCAAAAACGCATTTCGAGAAACTTGTCTATTTTCATGGACACCTATTTTTTTCTCCGGTAGATAACACCACACTTTCTCTCGATCACGGATGATCTCCCGTGCCGATCCAGTTAAGGAATAGAGCCGTTCTCGAAAATTATCCTGTTCAACAAAATGTACGATGCGCATGGTTTCCATCTGCCCATCGTGGTCATAAATGAAAGAGCCTGTATAACTCACCTTGTCAGGGGCCATTTCCATTTTCATCAGCCAGTCGCTAACCTCATCCGCATTGACGGGGTGTGCCAGCAGTCCAACAAAAAATAACGCAATTAACCTATTCACTTTTTGACACGCGGCAGATTGTCGAAATTTTCATTAACTCACTCACTGAGATGAATCGTAGCTAACAAATTTTGCGTAGGCCATTAATCCATTCAAACCTGCAGAGCTGGAAAATTCACCATGCTCAACCAATAACGTATTAAGAGCATCCTCATGCTCGGCCTCGGTGTTTTGCCATTGATTGGCTGAGTTGCTCACCGTCTTTGCTGCAGCTAAAACCGGTGTTGATTGCGCCACTGGAGACTGCCACTGTGGTGCGCCTACAAATATCGCTAGTGCTGATATCGCGGCAGCAACTGCAAATCCACCGAAGAAAGCCGGTTTCTTAGAGGTTATAGGGACCACATTGGCAGATATTTCCACAGTCTCTTCTTCAGCAGTGTGAATTTGCTTCACTGGTAATAACCAGCCTGGCTCAGCCGCAATTTGCTCGGCAATTCTATCTGCTAATCCGGTCTTCACACCCTGCACAGCACCATCCATACCTTCATTGCGAAGCAGCGATCCAATTAGCTGATATCGGACTAAAGTCTGCCGTTGGTTGTGATTGACCAACACATCAGTTGGAACATCGTTGTGTTCCAACTGACTGAGCTCGCCGTCCAACAATGCTGATATTTTCTCATTCATCAAAATTTACCTGAATTCTAAATACTTAGTGGCCTGATAAACCACCCAATAACGTTGCCTATAGACAGCGGTCGATTAATTTAATTCCACAAAAACAACAATAAATCGGTGTACTTACAACATATATTCCTTTATTTCATTATCCAGGACCTCACGGGCCCTGAAAATGCGTGAGCGCACCGTACCGATTGGGCATTCCATTGCATCGGCTATTTGCTCATAACTAAGACCTTCCAGTTCCCGAAGCACGATGGCTTCACGCAGATCCTCTGGCAATCCATCCAGAGCTGCCTGTAAAACCTCTGCCAGCTGTCGTGTCATTACAGTACGATCTGGGGAAGCATCTTCGTGCAGCTTCCGTCCAAAGTCTGTGTTGACTATCTCACCTGCATCCAGATCCTGGCCTGGAGGTCGCCTACCTAATGCAACCAAATGGTTTTTCGCTGTATTTATTGCAATACGGTACAACCAGGTATAAAACGCGCTATCACCACGAAATCGATCCAACGCTCGATAGGCCTTAATAAAAACTTCCTGAACTACATCCTCAACATCACCTTGATCGTAGACATATCGCGAGACCAGATTTGCCACTTTTACCTGATATTTTCTGACTAGTATATCGAAGGCACTTTTGTCCCCTCGTTGCACTCGTTCTACCAGATCCTGATCCAGCAATTCGGTCATTGTTGTTGTTGTCCCTGATACGATGCGATTAATCGGCAGTGTGAAAAATTTAATTTAACGCCAAGACACGATAGATGACGCCTATGACTTTCCGAACTAACGGACATTTTGGTATTGTAAAACCAGATTGGTGATTATAATCACTTCTTCCTCGCTATACGAACCCGTTGTGAAAACTCAAAGCTATAAAACATCGACACTCATCATCGGCAGTGGTGCGGCTGGACTGTCTCTGGCTTTACGACTGGCAGACAAGGGCATACGTAGCACGATTCTCTCCAAGGTAGAGCTAATCGAAGGCTCCAGCTATTATGCCCAGGGTGGAATTGCGGCTGTACTGGATGCAAATGACAGTTTTGATTCACATATTGCAGATACTCTGGATGCAGGCGCAGGACTATGTAGCAAAAATGCCGTAGAGCATGTAGTTAGCAATGCGCCGGGTAATATAGAGTGGCTGCAAAATCTGAGTGTCAATTTCAGTCGGGATAATAAACATGCGACCGGCTATCATCTCACCAGAGAGGGCGGTCACAGTGAACGCCGCGTGGTTCATTCCGCGGACGCTACTGGCAAAGAGGTAGAACTCACACTAGAGCAACTGGTTCGAAAAAGTCAGCATATTCTTGTTCTGGAAGAATTTCTAGCTATTGATTTAATCACTACCGAGAAGCTTGGCCTGGCTGGATCTAATTGTTGTCTGGGTGTCTACGCCCTTGACAGGAAGAGTCACCATTGAAGCTCAGGTAGTTGCTCTAGCTACAGGTGGAGCCAGCAAAGTCTACCTTTACACCAGCAATCCGGACACATCTACCGGTGATGGTATCGCCATGGCCTGGCGAGCAGGCAGCCGGGTGGCCAATATGGAATTTGTGCAGTTTCACCCTACCTGTTTATATCATCCCCAGGCCAAATCATTTTTAATCTCCGAAGCTTTACGTGGTGAAGGTGCAAGACTTTTGTTGCCCGATGGCGACAGGTTTATGGCCAGACATGATGAAAGGATGGAACTTGCACCACGGGACATTGTAGCCAGAGCGATTGATTTCGAAATAAAAAAATTCGGCTGTGACAGTGTTTTTCTGGACATCAGTCATCAGCCACCAAATAAAATTCACAAACATTTTCCCACCATCCTGTCTCGCTGCAAAGACTTTGGCATTGATATAACCAGGCAACCGATACCGGTCGTGCCGGCTGCACACTATACCTGTGGCGGGGTGGTTACAGACCTAAACGGTAGTACGAATATTGAAGATCTTTATGCATTGGGAGAGTGCGCCCATACTGGTCTGCATGGCGCTAACAGATTAGCCAGCAATTCATTGCTCGAATGCCTGGTTTTCGCCGAAAGCACCGCACAACACATCATAACTGAACACCCGCAAAACATCTCTACTCGCAGGCAGCTGCCGCCCTGGGATGAAAGTCGCGTTACTGACCCGGACGAACAGGTCGTGGTGTCGCATAACTGGGATGAGATACGCCGTCATGTGGGATTATGTCGGTATTGTTAGAACTGACAAGCGGCTACAGCGAGCGTCGAATCGTCTAAATTTATTGAACGAAGAGATTCTCGAGTTCTACAGCAACTTCAAAATTAACGCCGATTTGATCGAGCTTCGCAATCTGGTAACCGTGGCTGATCTGATTGTCAAATCTGCCCAACAACGCAAAGAAAGTCGCGGATTACTTTACAACCTCAATTATCCATCAACCATGGATGAATCAGCCGCAGAAGATACCGTACTTAGACCAGCTGATTATTAACGGCTAACGAATTTATAAATTAATCTTTAATGGTATATGCACATTTATATTGGGGCCTAAAGCTTACGATCCAGCGCTGAGATGAGAAATCCATATTTCACTGGATAATCTGTACTCCGACCCATAACCCAGTCCAGAAGGACAGGGTCCGGGGTTTCAAGAAATTCTTCAAAGATCTTTTGCTGGTTCAGATCGTAACCTTGATAATCTTGCTCTAAAATTCGACTTAATAGCACATCGAGCTCTTTCATACCCCGACGACACCGCCAACGCAGGCGTTTAAACTGAATCATAAAACAACGGCTAAATTAACCATTGCGCAAATACAATAATTTCTTGATCTCGCCAATCGCTTTACCAGGATTTAATCCCTTTGGACAGGTGTTGGTGCAATTCATAATTGTATGGCAGCGATATAACTTGAAGGTATCATCCAAAGCATCCAGACGCTCGCCTTGTGCTTCGTCTCTGGAATCTGCAATCCAGCGATAAGCTTGTAATAAAACCGCAGGTCCAAGATAACGATCGCTATTCCACCAATAACTAGGACAGCTAGTCGAACAACAGGCACACATAATGCATTCGTAAAGACCATCCAATTGCTCACGATCATCAACCGATTGTAGTCGCTCACGATCTGGAGCAGGTGAATCTGTTTTCATCCATGGCTCAATGGATGCATACTGAGCATAGAAATGGGTGAGATCCGGCACCAGGTCTTTTACCACCGGCAAATGCGGTAGGGGATACACTTTTATTGTACCCTCGATATCAGCTATAGCAGTCGTACAAGCCAGGGTATTGGTGCCGCCAACATTCATCGAGCACGAACCACAGATACCTTCACGACAGGAACGACGAAAAGTGACGCCTGGATCAATTTCATTTTTAATCTTGATTAAGGCATCGAGAACCATTGGACCGCAATGGTCCATATCGATTTCATAAGTATCCAGCCTGGGATTTTCATCATCGTCAGGCGACCATCGATAAATTTGAAAAACTCTAACATTCTTGCTATCAGAGCGGAAAGTTTTCCCGGCTTTTATCTGGGAATTTTTTGGTAGTCTGAACTCTGCCATTGGTATTTCCTGATCAATAAACCCGTTTCTTGGGAGGCACGACGTCAACTTCATCGGTTAACGTGTAATAGTGCACTGGACGAAAATCAATTACCGGTTTATTGCGGCCATCGAGCCAAACCAGCGTGTGTTTCATCCAGTTCTCGTCATCACGGTCTGGGAAATCTTCACGTGCATGGGCGCCACGACTTTCTGTTCGATTGGCTGCGGAATGAGCAGTCACAACTGCCTGTCCAATCAGATTTTCCAACTCCATGGTTTCCACCAGATCAGTGTTCCAAACCATTGACCGATCGGTCACCTTTACATCCGCAAAAGATTCACGAATCGGCTCCAACTTCTCAATACCTTCTTGCATACTCTCTGCTGTACGGAACACAGCACAATGGGCCTGCATAGTTTTTTGTAATTGCAATCGAATATCAGCAGTCGGGGTATCACCTTTGGCATAACGCAAGTGGTCCACTCGAGAGACGATATCATCGCCTTCACCAGCCTTTAGGGTTTGTCGTTGGCCTTTGGTAGGACCAACCAGCTCCGCGGCCCGTATTGCCGCTGCACGTCCAAAGACCACCAGATCCAGCAATGAGTTTGAACCCAACCGGTTACCGCCGTGCACTGACACACAGGCAGCCTCTCCAATAGCCATTAGACCCGGCACAACTGTATCTGGATTATCACCCTTCAATGTGAGCACCTCGCCAAGATAATTGGTTGGTACGCCACCCATGTTGTAATGCACCGTAGGAATAACCGGAATTGGGTCGCGAGTAACATCGACTCCAGCAAATATTTTTGCAGTCTCCGAAATTCCGGGTAAACGTTCCGCCAGAACCTCAGGGCCAAGATGTTCGAGGTGTAAATTAATATGATCTGCAGCCGGACCAACACCACGACCCGCATTAATCTCCATGGTCATCGAACGACTCACTACATCTCGTGAGGCTAAATCTTTGGCATTGGGCGCGTAACGCTCCATAAAACGTTCACCATCTGAATTGGTCAGGTAACCCCCTTCGCCACGAGAGCCTTCTGTGATTAAACAGCCAGATCCATAGATACCTGTGGGATGAAACTGAACGAACTCCATATCCTGCAAAGGCAAGCCAGCGCGAAGGGCCATGGCACTGCCATCACCTGTACAAGTATGCGCTGATGTACAGGAAAAATAGGCCCGCCCATAACCACCGGTGGCGAGGATGACCATTTGCGCCGCATAGCGATGCAAGGTTCCATCATCGAGGTTCCAGGCCATTACGCCTTTACACTCGCCATCACGCATAATCAGATCGAGAGCGAAATACTCAATGAAAAATTCAGCCTGTTGTTTTAGCGATTGTTGATAGAGGGTATGCAAAATAGCGTGACCCGTGCGGTCTGCAGCAGCACAGGTGCGACGTGCCTGACCTTCACCATAATGTGTTGTCATACCGCCAAAAGCGCGTTGGTATATCTTGCCTTCCTCTGTTCTACTAAAGGGCACCCCGTAATGTTCCAGTTCAATAACTGCGTCTGGTGCTTCCTTACACATATACTCAATGGCATCTTGATCACCTAACCAATCGGAGCCTTTGACGGTGTCATACATATGCCACCGCCAGTCATCATCACCCATATTACCCAGTGAAGCGCTCATGCCACCCTGGGCGGCAACTGTATGTGATCTGGTAGGGAAAACTTTAGTAATACAGGCGGTCTTTAAACCGGCCTCAGCCATTCCCAACACTGCTCGCAGGCCGGCACCACCAGCACCTACAACGACAACGTCGTAGCTATGATCAATAATTTTATAGGATTCTGTCGCCACATTTGGACCCTTTAAAGCGCCGCAATCAAAACGGAAATAATGGAAGAAACTGCCAATAATAAGAGTGTCAATTTGACAACTATCAGGCTGGCATTTCGAATAAATTCATCATGCACATAGTCTTCAATAACAACCTGCAAACCGAGACTGGCATGAAAAAAACCACAGGCAAGAAAAAGACACAGAAGCTGTGGAACCCAGGGATTAGATAACCATGAAATAATACTCTGGTATTCCCAGGGTGATTGACCAGCAAATGCAAATACAAACCAGAGTCCCAAAGGACCTAATGCGATAGCACTAAGCCTCTGAAATTTCCAGTGTGAAGATCCATGCCCTGAGCTTCCCCAGCCTCGAGCACGATGTAACGGAGATCGATAATTCAAGCTGACACCTATCTGTTAATTCCTAAAATACCAACAACAACATAAAAACAACCACGCCACCCCAGACGAACCAGGCGGTCTTATTGATAGAACTAATATTTAAACCTTTCACCATGTCCCAGCGAAGATGTCTGAGACCATTACAAAAATGATAAAAAAACGCGACGGCAAACAATAACAACAGCAATCTTATCGGCGTAGCCGAATAAAATGCCGACACTTGTGAATAAACCGATTCACCATAGGGCACAGCAATTAACAGCAACGCAATCAAGACTAGTCCAATAGCGATAAAAATGCCGCTGGCTCGATGCAGGATAGACATAACCGAAGTTATTTGCGGTTTATAAACCTGTAAATGGGGAGAAAGTGGGCGCTGCAAAATTGTCTCCTGGTTAGAATGTCAGAGAGCGGGAATGGAATTTTGTACCAACAAACCGACTCGAACAACTGATTATAAGGTCATTAAAAGTCAACACATCGGCCTTTACGTTCCCAGTCACCATAACGAGTTGGTTCGAGACCCTTGGGACCACCACGTTCAACTTCCTTCAATTCACCCGTGTCTGACTGTGGATCGGGTGCAATGGTATCGGAAGTTTCCTTAACCGGCGTCAACTCATTAACTGATATTGGCATAGTATTGATTGGTTTTATGTTGCGATGCAATATTATTATTTTCCTAGTATTGCACAATTAATTCAAGGCTATATTGAATATAGAAAAAACTGGTGTATAAGCAAATCATACCCGCATACAATCCTGCTCTAATAGATTATCAGGAAACTAGACTCAAATGACAGATTCAGACCACTATATCGGCGTTTTAGACTGCGCCGGCAAAGATGCGGAAAGTTTTTTACATGGTCAATTTACCAGCGATATCGCGGCAATGCAGATCGGGACCTACCAAAGAGCTGCCTATTGCAACCCAAAAGGACGGGTGTTGTCATTGTTCGATGTTCTAAAAATATCTGATGGACACTATCAGTTATTAATCCAGGCGGGATTGATCGAATCTATCCTTAAGCGTTTACGTATGTTTGTTATGCGAGCAAAGGTGACCTTTACGCATTTGTCGGACTTATCTGTATGTTCTTACGAGGGCCATCTACAGCCGAGCCGCGGATATTTTATTCAGGATGGTAACTTGACCATACTTAATGTTGGCATAAGTCGGGATCGGTACCTGTCAATTTCAGAGGGCCAATCTACACCGCTATCGACTAGCTGGCTGCTTAACGATATCGAAGATGGACTGCCCCAGGTCTATGTTTCAACATCAGAAGAATTTCTGCCTCAAGCGATAAACCTGGACCTGATAAATGCGGTTAATTTCCAGAAGGGTTGCTATCCGGGTCAGGAAATAGTCGCGCGCTTAAAATATCTGGGCAAACTTAAGCAACGCATGATGATTATCAAAGGTTGTAGCTCTGATAAAATACCTTCACCAGGAGACCCCGTATATTGTGGTGAAAAAAAGGCCGGACAGATCGTTATGTCGGCAGTAACCTCAGACAATCAGTTTACCGCTCTAGCACTGATCAATATTGCCAAACGAGATTTGCCCGGCTTTCGTCTGGATAACGCAGATATCATCAGTCTGGACGTGCCACCCTACCCTGTTCCTGAATTTTTGGACGAACCCGATTGAAATTGATTCAATCAGGTTTATTAGTCAATTACGTGGTAGAAGACCTCGTCACGCTTGATCATGCCCAGTTTGAAACGGGCTAATTCTTCAACAGCTTCAACCCGGTTTTTTATGTCGACCACATCCACTAACAGGCGTTGATTGCGGTTGGATAGCCTTTGATTTCTGGCCTCTGCATTTTGCAGATCTGATTGAAGTTGAGAATACTCTATCATGCCATTTTCACCTGCAATCAGCACGAAGGCCATAAGGAGAATATAGGCACCGAGAATATATTTTGCGGGTTTCTTTACGGACATTCTGCAATTGTAATCAAAATTGTTTAAATTACAATTGGATAGACGATCTTTTTAGCAATCAACCCGAAGCAACATCAAGCTACGCCCTGGATAGTTCAAACCGTTGGCTAAATTCCAATATTTGCTAGCCCTTTCATTCCAGCATAACTGGAACCTGCACCCAGCTCTTGCTCAATCCGCAGTAATTGGTTGTACTTTGCTACACGCTCTGATCGACAAAGAGAGCCGGTTTTTATTTGACCTGCACCAGTTGCGACAGCCAGATCAGCTATGGTGGTATCTTCTGTTTCCCCGGAACGATGGGAGATGGTAACTCCATAACCCGCTTCCTGTGCCATCTTGATAGCATCGAGGGTCTCGGACAAGGAACCAATTTGATTGAGTTTTATCAATATGGAATTGGCAACACCCATATCGATTCCTTTCTGAAGTATTTCGCTATTGGTCACAAATAAATCATCACCAGTTAACTGTACTCGTCCACCCAACTCATCGGTTAGCATTTTCCAGCCATCCCAGTCATCCTCTGCCATGCCATCTTCTATAGTTATAATGCTATAGCGATCTACCCAACTGGCAAGAAAATCACACAGTTCCTGAGATTTTAACTGCCGTCCGGACTCACCGCTCAGGGTATAGATCCCATTGCTGTAAAACTCGCTACTAGCTACATCAAGACCTAGTCGAATATCGCTACCCAGACTATAACCTGCCAGCTCGACTGCTGAGTTTATTAGAGTCATGCCGGCTTCATTGGAGTCTGCTTCCGGAGCAAAACCACCTTCATCTCCAACGCCAGTACTTAGCCCCTGCTCCAGCAGCACTTTACGCAGTGCATGAAAAACTTCTGTACCCATACGCAAGGCCTCGGAAAAATTTTCCGCACCCACGGGCAGAATCATAAACTCCTGAAAATCAATCGAATTGTCCGCGTGTGCGCCGCCATTGATGATATTCATTTGTGGCACAGGAAGCCTGCTTGGATCATCATTGCCATGTAACTGGGCAATGTAACGATATAAAGGCAATTTCATTTGATGTGCCGCAGCCTTTGCACAAGCTAAAGACACGGCCAGAATAGCGTTCGCGCCCAGCGAGCTTTTATTTTCCGTTCCATCCAGGTCCAGCATGGCTTTATCAATAGCACGCTGATCACAACTATCCTGGCCTTTAAGACAGGGCTGAATGCGGTTATAAATATTCTCTACTGCACGCAATACACCTTTGCCACCATATCGCTTTCCAGCATCTCGCAACTCAAGGGCCTCGAGGGCACCAGTGGATGCACCGGACGGAACTGCAGCTCGACCGCAACTGCCAGATGCCAGAAAAACTTCCGCTTCGACAGTCGGATTACCACGGCTATCAAGAATTTCTCTGGCTGTTATAGATTCGATTTTGGACATTTTTTCAACAAATTAAAAGTTATAGATAATAAGATTGCACAATACTCAGTCAGACTAAAAACTATCGTCTTCAAGCCCGGGACCTTTAACCGCAATGTCTACTGCCAGCAATGTTTCGAGCAATGTCTGCATTTTTGCAAGAGGCCAGGCATTAGGGCCATCACTCAATGCTTTATCGGGGTCGGGGTGAGTTTCCATAAACAAGCCACTTACGCCCGCAGCAACTGCCGCACGTGAGAGCACCGGTATAAACTGTCGTTGACCAGAAGAACGATCTCCTCCCGCGCCGGGTAGTTGAACTGAATGGGTACAGTCAAAAACTACAGCGCAATCAGTTTTTCTCATCTCGGCCAACGAACGCATATCAACCACAAGATTGTTATAACCAAAACTGACTCCACGCTCGCAAACGGTGATCACTGCATCGGGATTAACTGATCGAGCTTTGTTTACTACCTGAGTCATTTCCTGCGGCGACAAAAACTGTCCCTTCTTGATATTTGCTGGTAGACCGCTATTCGCTACTGCTTCAATCAAATCAGTTTGCCGACAAAGAAACGCCGGTGTTTGCAGGTAATCAACCGCCTGACTTGCAGCTCGAACATCATCCACACTGTGTACATCGGTGAGTACCGGCACGCCTATCGATTCCCTTACCCTGGCTAAAATCTCCAGGCCGCGGCCACGTCCCACACCTCGGAATGAAGAGGTGGAAGTACGGTTAGCCTTGTCAAATGAAGCTTTAAAAACAAATGGAATTCCAAGTTTTGCTGTTATATCTTTTAAAGCTTCTGCGGTTTCAAGGACCAGGCTTTCAGACTCAATTACACAGGGACCTGCAATTAGAAAAAACGGGCTTCTATCCAGTTGAGGAGCCAGATTGAATTCAATCATTCTTTTCACTAAATGCTCTGGCAGCCATCACAAAACTGCTAAACAACGGGTGCCCGTCCCGTGGGTTAGAAGTGAATTCTGGATGGAACTGACAGCCAATAAACCACGGGTGATCAGCATACTCTACAACTTCTACCAGATCGTCCGTAGATACACCGGCAATACTCAGGCCAGCATCAACCAGCTTCGGACGTAATACATTATTGACTTCCCAACGATGACGATGGCGTTCATGAATCGTTTGGGAGGCATACACATTGGCAATTCGAGAGTCTTCCTCGAGCATAATTTTCTGCGCCCCAAGACGCATTGAACCACCAAGTTCACTTAGTTCATTGCGGCGATTAAGATCACCACTATCATCCATCCATTCTGTAATCAAGGCAACAACAGGATTGGGGGTGTCCGGATCAAATTCAGTACTATGGGCCTTATCCATGCCGGCCAGGTTACGGGCATTTTCAATAACAGCAACCTGCATGCCCAGGCAAATACCAAGATAGGGAATTTTTTGTTCACGGGCGATCTGAACGGATTTAATCATGCCTTCGATACCGCGCTCGCCGAAACCACCGGGAACCAGTACCCCATGCATATTCTTAAGATCTTCATTGGCTGTAATTTCAGCAGCTTCTGAGTCTATATAATGAATATTCACTCTGGTGCGGGTTTTGATACCAGCGTGAATCAACGCCTCAGACAAGGACTTATAGGACTCCGTCAAACTGACATACTTGCCTACCATGGCAATATCTATTTCGGCCGTTGGGTTTTCAAATGCCTCTACCACCGCGTCCCATTCGGTCAAATCCGAAGGTGGGGTCTCTAAATCCAGAGCACGAACAACAATTTTATCCAGCTCCTGTTCGTAAAACTTGCGCGGAATTTTGTATATGTGATCGACATCCACTGCAGAGATAACCGCACGCTCTTCTACGTTGGTAAACAGAGCGATCTTTCGTCGCGCGCTCTCAGGCAAGGGTTCTCGAATACGACACAAAACCGCATCCGGCTGAATACCAATACTGCGCAATTCTTTTACGGAGTGCTGTGTAGGTTTGGTTTTTATTTCACCAGCCACACTGATTTCGGGCACCAGGGTCAGATGAACGAAAAATGTATTTTCGCGGCCTAATTCGACCCGCATTTGTCGAATTGCCTCGAGAAATGGCAATGACTCAATATCACCTACCGTCCCACCTATTTCTACCATCGCAACATCCACATTTCCGGCTGCTGCTTTTATACAAGATTTAATCTCATTGGTAATATGCGGAATGACTTGCACCGTACCACCTTGATAATCACCACGCCTTTCTTTGCGAATAACCCTTTCGTATATTTGCCCGGTAGTGAAATTATTATCTTGTGTCATTTTGGTGCGAATAAAGCGTTCGTAATGACCAAGGTCCAGATCGGTTTCAGCACCATCATCTGTTACAAAAACTTCTCCGTGCTGAAATGGGCTCATGGTTCCCGGATCAACATTAATATAGGGATCCAGTTTTATCATTGTGACGTCAAGTTTGCGTGACTCAAGCAATGCCGCTAAAGATGCACCAGAGATACCTTTGCCAAGTGAGGAAACCACACCGCCGGTTATAAAAATATACTTTGTCATTCTCGCGATGATCCAGCATAACTGGATGAAGTTAGAAAATTAATCGAAACAACTAATCCTGAATGTTGAAGAGGATTCAGTTCAGTTGAAATAATGGGCGGAATGTAGATGCCCGGACGGCTCTGTAGTCTATCAGATCGACCTATCGCCCTCAATAATCAGCAAAGATTAAGAAAGGCTCTTTTGGTGACTCAAATTAAACTCCTGCCCTGACCTGGAAGATTCTCGAAAGAACTCAGATTCCCACACTCCGGGAACACATAATGTTACCCCCTCGAGACTAACAACTGGTACAAATAATCGTAAAAAAGGTGGTATTGCAGCGTTCTGAAAAATCTTTTTTAACGAGTGCGCACTATTTCCTGGTGCCCGCCTAAATTGACGTTTACCGGGTCCGACAGAAATTTCTAATAAGCTGTTTGGGGGAATTTTCAGTCCCTGCCCCTGTTTCGAAGCTTCAACTGCACGCAGAACTAGACCACTACCCGAAAACATAAGGGGTTGATGAATATCCCAATTTGTTAGGCTTAGCGGTTCTATTTGTCGACAATGATGCAAATACAACAATTCCCGGTAGCGATGAATTTCCATTCCCGACCAGCTAAAACTATTTGAGCCAGATCGCTCCACCAGGTGACGATTTACATAGGAAAGTCTGCGGCTGGTAAGTGGTGGAGAATTTGCTTCAGATAGCCACTGACGTAGAAGATTATTCCTGCGAGGTTTAGACAGTCTCAACAATCTAGTACAATCAAGCACCGGCGCATCATTAAATAGATTGTAGGCTTCGGTCCGAACACAGCCTTCAAGATCTATTTGTGCCAAATCAATGTTAAGTTGGCGCAATTCTCCCAGATGATCAGCTGCTCTGGCAATTCTAGCTGAAGCTTTCGGCCAGCGTTGTTCAATTTGAGGAATGATTTGATTGCGCAGAAAATTACGATCAAATCGATCATCAGCATTGGAAGGATCACTAATAAATTGCAGCTTTTGCTCTTGGGCGTGATCGAGTATGGACTCCTTATCCACATCAATAAAGGGTCTTAGCAATCTAAAGCCTTGCAACGACTTCAGCCGAGCAATTCCTGCGAGGCCATTAGCACCGGACCCACGCATCAGATTATAGACTACAGTTTCAGCCTGATCTGAACGGTGGTGAGCCGTCAATAAGACATCCGTTTCAGATAGTTGTTGCATAAGCCATTCATAACGAGCACTACGAGCTTTATCTTCGGGTCCGTTACCAGACGCAGCTGATACGTTCACCTTGCCATGCAAAAATCTGATGCCTAACAAGTCGCATTGATGCCTACAATGGGAAACCCAACCAGCAGAGTCGTCACAAAGGCCGTGATCAACATGTAATGCTACACCACGTTGGGAGAATTTTTTCGGCAGTGCAGCTAAACAGGAGAGTAAAACATGGGAATCCACCCCACCACTATACGCTACTAGCACTCTGCCAGGCTCTGGGCTAAGCTTTTCCAGAACAGCCATTAGGTGAGAAGTCAGCGGCAGCATGAATTTATCTTTATCCCATGAAGCGGTAGGAAGTTTCTCGACTAGACGCAATTAAATCTTCGATAGAGTGAGAAATCCATTGGGCGGAAGTATTGTACAGTGAAAGACCGTAAGTTGAGCCAGCTCACCGCATTGTCAAGTCTTACTGCGACAATCCAGATTCGCTATGATGTCCGTAACCATCTAGCTTCTCGCGACGTTGCTGCAATAGGTCAGCAATTTCCAATCTCAACAAATCATCCAGATTTTCCTGGATAGCCTTACTGAGGTTGCGCATCATTACAGCGCGATTTCGATGCGCGCCACCCATCGGTTCCTCAACTACTCCATCGATTAGTTTTTGCTCCGAAAGATCCGTGGAAGTCATTTTCATTGATTCTGCGGCATCTGATGCCTTATCGGCACTTTTCCATAAGATGGAAGCGCAACCTTCTGGAGAAATCACTGAATAGGTCGAATATTGCAGCATAAGCAGTCGATCACAAACTCCGATTGCCAATGCACCGCCGGACCCCCCCTCGCCTATTACAATAGAAATTATCGGCACGGGTAATGCGGACATGTGATAAATACTTCTAGCTATAGCCTCACTCTGACCACGCTCTTCTGCATCAACACCAGGATAAGCGCCAGGTGTATCGATAAAAGTGATTACTGGCAGGTGAAAGCGCGCCGCCAATTGCATAAGTCGTTGTGATTTTCTGTAACCCTCTGGTTTCGGCATACCAAAATTTCTCAATACCTTTTCTTTAGTGTCGCGTCCTTTCTGGTGGCCGATAACTACCACACCCTGGCTACCCAATTGGGCCAATCCGCCGACAATGGCACGGTCATCCGCACACATGCGATCACCATGCAATTCGTTAAACTCGGTAAACAGAGTATTGATATAGTCCAGAGTATAAGGTCGCTTAGGGTGTCTAGCCAGTTGGACCACCTGCCACGCTGTTAGCGAAGAAAATATATCTTTAGTAAGTTTTTCACTACGTCTTTCTAATTGTTCTATTTCATCGGAAAGATTTAGATCACTTTCAACACTTACTCGTCTAAGTTCTTCAATCTTGACCTCAAGATCAGCGATAGGTTGTTCAAAATCGAGATAATTGGGATCCATTAACGGTTCTGGTAGCAGCAGGAAAGGGGGTTGAATTGTACCCTAGATTAGCCTAAATCTGAGCTTACCGAGTAGTTATCTGGTTATTTCGTCGACAACCTTTATGCCGAAGCAGGTGCAGCAGCAAGCAATGCCGTCCGGTCGTATTGAAAATTCAGGCATTCCCGCCCGAATCTTTTTTCCAAAGCCTCAACCGTGCCGTCATCCAGATTTAGTTTCCAGTCTTTGCCCAACCGAATTAATGCACGGTCACCATTTTCACGTTGGTAGCGAATTCTGACCGACGGCCCTGAAACCGAATCAGACAACCGTTCCTTTAACCAGGATAGTTCACTACAATCCGGTGAAATGCTAGCCAGGGTCAATTCCAGGTTGCCCAGGTAATCTTTCCGCACATCAGATAGTTCAAAAACATCCTGAGCACGCATCTGAATATTACCGGTGTAACCATCAACTTCAGTACTGCCTTTGGCAATTAAGATAGCATCAGTGCGTAGTCTGTCACGACGAACCACAAATAGTTTGGAGAACACACTAACCTCCATACGAGCCGTTTTGTCGTCGATCGTTAGAAAAGCAATGTTGTCACCTCGCTTTGTGCGCATCGTTCGCACTGCGGTCACCAGTCCGGCAACAACAACATCACGATCTCCCGAAGCTTTCAAATCTGCGATCTCGCTATCTACCAAAGCACTCAACTCGTCGCGCACAGGGTCGTAGGGATGACCGGTTAAGTAAAGTCCAAGAACATTCTTTTCCTCAGACAAACGACGCTGTTCAGACCAGTCGGCAACTGGGGCCACTGTAGCATCGGATTTCTCTACTGTGGCCAGACCGAACATATCATTTTGACCACTATCCCGATCCTTACCATGTTTATCAGCCGCATTCATCGCAGTTGGCAGCCCATTCATAAGGGACGCTCGATTGAGCCCAAAGCAATCTAATGCGCCTCCTCGCACCAGAGCTTCCAGCACTCGCTTATTAATTTTCTTGCTGTCTATACGTCGACATAAGTCAAATATATCCACGAAATCACCGGACTCGAAGCGTTCCTCGACCATACCATTTATGGCCTTGTCTCCCACTCCCTTAAGAGCACCTAATCCATAGATGACAGTATCACCAGCATGAGGGGTAAATGCGGAATGGCAGCGATTGATATCCGGTGGAAGTACATTAAGTCCCATGGAACGAGATTCAGAAATCAGAGTAACGACCTTGTCAGTATTCTCCATATCAGCCGTCAAACTCGCTGACATAAATTCTGCCGGAAAATGTGTTTTTAACCACGCAGTTTGATAGGTTAACAGCGCATAAGCTGCGGAGTGAGATTTGTTGAATCCGTAACCTGCAAACTTTTCCACCAGATCAAAAATATAACCGGACGTTTCGGCTTCGACGTTGCGCGCTTCTGCACCCTGTACAAAAGCCTCTCGTTGCTTGGCCATCTCTTCGGCCTTTTTCTTGCCCATGGCACGCCGCAACAAGTCAGCAGATCCCAGCGTGTAGCCAGATAGAACTTGCGCAATTTGCATAACCTGTTCCTGATAGAGAATAACTCCATAAGTAGGCTTGAGTATTTCCTCTAAATCTCCATGAGGATAGACAATTTTTTCGCGTCCGTGTTTACGATTAATGAAGTCCTCTACCATACCCGACTGCAACGGACCAGGCCTGTATAGCGCAACCAGAGCTATCAAATCTTCAAATTGATCGGGTAGCAACTGGACAATAATTTCCTTCATGCCACGAGATTCCAGTTGAAATATTCCCGTGGTCTTACCGGCCTTGATTAAGGTAAATGTCTTTGCATCATCGAGTGGAATCAAATCAATATTAAGCGGGTTCTCCTGCCGCTTAATATTGACCATTTTCATTGTACTGTGAATCACCGTTAAGGTTCTAAGCCCCAGGAAATCGAACTTAACCAGACCGATTGATTCAAGATCATCCTTATCGAACTGAGTTACCGGTTGCGGCATACCAGGCTCGGCGAATAGAGGCACGAAGTCCGATAAATCATTTGGAGCAATGACTACACCACCAGCATGCTTGCCAACATTTCGTGCTAGCCCTTCCAACATCCTGGCAGAATCAATAAGCTCTGTTACTTCCTCTTCGTTTTCATATCTGAGTCGCAGCTCTTCCTCCTGTTCAAGGGCTTTCGACAGGGTTATGCCAATTTCAAAAGGCACCATTTTAGCAACGCTATCAACAAAACCGTAAGGATGGCCTAATACGCGCCCGACATCTCTTACGACAGCTTTCGCTGCCATAGTACCGAATGTAATAATCTGGCTGACCTGATTCTTACCATACCGATCTGCAACGTATTCAATCACTTCATCACGTCGATTCATACAGAAATCGATGTCGAAATCTGGCAGCGAAACACGCTCTGGATTTAGAAAACGTTCGAACAACAATCCATATTTCAGAGGATCCAAATCGGTGATACCCAATACCCAGGCAACAACCGACCCGGCACCTGAACCCCGTCCTGGTCCGACGGGAATATCCATATTCTTTGCCCACTGAATAAAGTCAGCCACTATCAGAAAGTAGCCAGGAAAACCCATCCCAAGAATAACGTCAAGTTCCTGCTCGAGACGCTCTTCGTAGTCTTTATAGGTGTAGGAAATTTTTGCAATGCTGAGGTCGATACCGGATAAACGGTTTTGCAACCCCTGACGAGAATTTTCAATCAGAAGTTGGTCTGACGTTTGCTCTGGTCCGGTCGGAAAGGCTGGCATATAGGACGTGGAAAAATCCATAAACACGTTGCAACGTTGAGCAATTAATACACTATTACTAACAGCCTGTGGCACATCACTGAATAGCTCCTGCATCGCAGCAGAATCTTTTAAGTACTGCTGATTGGTGAAGTTTCGGGCTCTTCGGGTGTCGCTTACTACCCTGCCCTCATTAATACAAACCCGCACATCGTGAGAATCGAAATCGGTTTCGTTTAAGAATTGTACGGGATTAGTGGCAACTACCGGAATTCCCTTACGTTCGCCAAGATCGATAGCGGCAAAATTATACTCCTGCTCGCGCTCGACACCGTAGCGATGAATGTCTAGATAAAAATTGTCGCCAAATATTCCCAAATATTCGTCTGCAAGCTCATCGACTTCTCTTTGATCAGAGGAAAGAATCGCATTACCCAATTCTCCATCCAAGCCACAACTTAATGCGATCACATTGCCTTCATTACCACGCAACCACTCACGTTGCACTGTTACGTGCACACTGTGGCGCGGCTCCAGATAGGCTCGAGTCAGCAGATGGTTAACAAATTTAAAACCCTGTTCATTGCGGCACAAAAGAGTAAGGCGGAAGGGAATTGCTGACTTGCGTGGCCCCACGAGATTAATCTCTGTCCCTATTAGTGGTTTAATGCCGTGGGCAACGCAGGCACGATAAAATTTTACCGAACCATAAATGTTCATAATATCGGTGATGGCCACCGCAGGCATGTTCTGACTTGCAGCCTGCTCGGCCAGATTTTTAATACGCACGATCCCATCACTAAGAGAAAATTCCGAGTGCAGTCTCAAGTGAGCAAAATCATTCATTATGTAGCAGCCAAACGGACTGGCGCATAGGAGAAACGATGATACCTCGTCGCACCAAAATCCTTTAGAGCAACCTGATGTTCTTTGGTTGGGTAGCCTTTATGGCGACCAAAACCATACTGCGGATATATCGTATCCAGCCAGGTCATATACCGATCTCTATATTGTTTGGCAATAATTGAAGCGGCGGAAATCTCGGCAACGCTGGAGTCACCTTTGATTATCGCCTCGCCATTTATATCCACATCAGGCAAAAACTTTCCATCAACCTTTATAAAATTTGGCACAACTTTCAGACCAAGAATGGCTCGACGCATCGCCAATAATGTGGCGAAATGAATATTCAATGTATCTATTTCTGCTGGACTGGACATTGATATGCACCAAAAATCCGCCTTAGCACGAATTTGCAAATCGAGTTCCGCACGCCTTTTCGGACTCAGCTTCTTGGAATCATCCAAACCCTGAATTTCCGAATGGGCGGTCACCACCACCGCTGCAGCCACTACCGGCCCAGCCAATGGACCACGTCCCGCTTCATCCACCCCAGCTACAATCCTCATTAGGGCAATTCAAGCTCTGTCAGGACTGCCTGAGCAGCACTGATATCAGCATTTAATTGTAGAGACGTCTGTATTCCTAGTAATTTTTCACGTAGAGCCAATCGCTCTGATTCATTCTGCAAAAAATATTTAACGCCATTAAACAAATTGTCCGCGGTTGCCTGCTGTTGGATAAACTCTGGCACCGGGGCCTGCTCCAGGAGATGATTTGGCATACTATAATGTTTTACTTTTGAGAACACTTTCACCATAACAAAGCTTGCCAGCGAAACCTTATAGGCAACCACCATCGGAGTTCCCACCAGCGCCGCTTCCAGAGCAGCTGTACCCGATGCAAGTAAAGCTACTTTTGCACCTCTAAGCGCTATTCTTGCATTTCCGTCTATTGCCGTACAACGATCCTCAGGAAGATGCTTCAATATGGTTTCATGTAGTACTGGCCTAACTCGTTCATTCGCACAAGGCACGACAATATGAACATTAAATTGCTGAATTAGTCGCAAAGCTACCTGAGTGAAAACTGGTCCCAGTCTTTCAATTTCACTTCTCCTACTACCGGGCAGCAATGCAATCACCGGATGGACTATTGGCTTTCCAGATGAATCCAGTAAAGGTTCAACTTTTTCACGACTAACCTGGTCTGCAATGGGGTGTCCTACGCAGGTTACCGGGACGTTATGGTCTCGGTAAAAATCTGCTTCAAAAGGAAAAAGCGTTAGCATATGTCCAACGGCTTTGCGAATTTTGTGTATACGATAACTGCGCCAGGCCCATACCGTAGGACTCACATAGTGCAAGGTGCGAATACCACTAGTACGTAGCTTTAGCTCCAGACCCAGATTAAAATCTGGTACGTCTATGCCGACAAAAAGATCTGGCGGGCTATTTAGGAAGAGTTGAATTAGCTTGCGGCGAATACCAAGAATTTCGTGCAGATGACGAACTAGACCATCTAAGCCCATGATAGATATTTTGTGCATTGGGAAATAGCTTTGCATGCCCTCCGCCTGCATGGCTGGTCCGCCAATACCTTCAAACTGAACATCTGGCAGACGCAGTTTTAATTCACGAATTAGACCGGCTCCGAGATTATCTCCAGAAGTTTCTCCGGCTACGATGGCGATTTTTACCACCGTTTTAGCACTGACGAACTAACGAATGATGCCTCGTTTTGATGTTGAAAGAAAATCGATAAACGATTGAATTTCAACACACTCTTCAAGCCTCTCTTCCAGACGTGTCACAACGGATTGTATATCGAGACCAGATCTATAAATAAGTTTATATGCAGATTTTATCGACTGGACATTTTCATCTGAAAAACCACGTCTACGTAAACCCTTAACATTAATCCCGAATGGTGAAGCAGTGTTTCCAGCAGCTACAATAAATGGTGGCACATCCTTAAGACAGACCGCACCAATTCCCGTAATGGAATGGGCACCTACACGACAATACTGATGCACCAATGTAAATCCACCCATTATGGCGTAGTCACCAACTTCCACATGACCAGCAAGACTCGCGCAATTAGCAAAAATAGCATGATTACCCAGAGTGCAATCATGAGCAATATGCACATAGGCCATAAGGAAATTATCTGACCCTATGCGCGTAACACCACCGCCGACAGGGGTTCCGCGATTTAATGTGCAATACTCTCGAATAACGTTTCTATCGCCAATTTTCAGGAAAGTAGGTTCCTCATCATACCCGGCATATTGCGGATCTTCACCAATGGAACAAAACTGGTATATACGATTATCAGCACCGATGTGAGTATTTTGCCGAATCACTACGTGGGGACCGATACGCGTATTTGGGCCAATTTTCACGCCATCCTCAATTATTGAGAACGGTCCAACCTCAACATTTCCTGCCAACTCAGCGCCGTCAGCTACCACAGCTCTGGGATCTATTCCAGCATTCGGCTTAATTGGGTTTTCAGTCACGGCGTTTAAGTTAGTCAATTGAGATGGTTTGGTAAGTAAACATCAATTCCAGTCTACTACATAGTTTTCCATCAACAGATGCCTGTGCTGCACATTTCCACATACCCTTTAGCTTGCGCAACATTTGGACGTCAATAATTAGTTGATCGCCAGGCTCTACTGGTCGTTTGAACCTGGCCTTGTCTATTCCGGCAAACAAATAGACGGTATCTTCACCGGCCTCCTGTTCCATACTCACACTGGCAAGAATCGCAGAAGCCTGAGCCATGGCCTCTAGGGTCAGAACGCCTGGAAACACTGGTCGATGGGGAAAATGACCCTGGAAACAAGGCTCATTTATCGTTACATTTTTTACCGCTGTTAATGTTTTATCTTTCTCCCAATCAAGCACCTTATCGATTAGAAGAAAAGGATAACGATGTGGCAGGATTTTTCGAATCTGATGTATATCGATAGTTTTCAAATCAATGGTCCGCTGCGCTAACTAAAACGCTTTAAAGTTTTTTCTAAATCCCTGACGCGTCGGAACAGGCGATCTAACTGAGGGAGTCGGGCAACGGTTTTCAACCAATGCCCGGATTCCTGAACGGTAAGATTGCTGGAATAAACTCCCGGCACCTTTAACGATCCCGTAACTACACTTGTGGCATTAATTTGAATATCATCAGCTATTTCAAGATGACCTAAAATTGATACCCGCCCGCCTATTCTACATCTTCTTCCTATAGTCGCGCTTCCCGCAATTCCTGTACAGCCGGCAATAGCCGTGTCCTGACCAATTTTCACATTGTGGGCAATTTGAATCTGGTTATCCAATTTAACACCGTCTTCAATAATTGTGTCATCGAGACTACCGCGATCAATGGTTGTATTCGCGCCAATATCCACTCGGTCACCAATAACTACCCGGCCCAGTTGAGGAATGCTTTGCCAGCCTTCAGCCCCAGGAACATAACCAAAACCTGGGGAGCCAATTACCGCTCCGGCTTTTATTCGGCAATCATTTCCAATCACACTATTCGAATAAACAGAGACATTAGCATCTATGACTGTATTATTTCCAAGTGATACGTCGTCGCCAACTTCCACACAACTACCTAGCGTGCAGCCCGGTCCAATATGAGTCCCTGAGCCAACACTACATCCCGGCCCTATACTGACGCCAACACCAACCTTAGTTGATTTATGAACTTGTGCCGTGTGATGAATACCAAAAGTCTTAGTCTTAGTCGGGTGCAAAATATGGCAAGCAGACACAAAGGACGAATACGGATCGCTAACAATCAAACAATTACCGGCAAAATAGTCTTTATCGGTGTCGTGCAAAATAACCGCCCCAGCATGGCATTTTCGCAACTCCTCGAGCCGACGAACATCGCTATAGAACGTTACGCTAGTTAGATTAGCCCGCGACAGACTAGATACATTATCAATTGAATCCTGCCCTTCTCCAAACAAATCTGCACCAAGCAACCCAGCAAGCTCGCTTAACTTCATTGTCTGTCTTGATTAAGAATTATTTGCCCAGCTTTTTAAGAACTTTTTCCGTGATGTTTATTGTCTTATTGGCAAAAACTGCTTGCTGCACAATTAGATCATAGCCTTCTGATTCCGCAATCTCGATAATTGCTTCTGTGACAATTTCCTGGAGTTTTTGTAGCTCCGCATTGCGGCGCAGATTATAGTCCTCTTTGAATTCAGCCTGTGTTCTTTTCAGTGTGCGGCGTTTCGTCTTGATCGACTCCTGCAATCTCTGCGCATCAGATTGTTTCATTACCAGAGAATTTTTCTCCAGATCGGCTTCCTCCTTGCGCAATTGATCTCTTAGTTGTCGAATTTCCCTATCTCTAGGGCTAAACTCTTTTTCAAGGTCCGCCAGAGATCGCTCCCCCTGGGGAGCTTCTTCAATTAATTTAACTGCATCCACAAAACCGATTTTCAGCTCTTCAGCCGAAACAGTCGCCATGGCAAAAACCAATGACAATGTGAGTAAAATTCTTTTCAGCATTGAAACAATACTCCTCAAACTATCTGAATAGGGCGCCAAGCGACAACTGGAACTCTTCCACATCATCACCGGCGTCCTCATTTAATGGAACACCATAACTTATGGATAAAGGGCCAATTGGCGAGAACCAGTTAAAAGATAAACCCGCCGATATACGCATTTCACCGAGATCTATGCTCTCCTCGTCCGCATAAACCATTCCGGCATCAACAAAAAAGCCCATTCGCTTGTCTTTAGACTCAGAACTGCCTGGAACAGGAAACAAAATTTCAGCGCTGGAAACTAAACGTTGGCTACCACCAATAGATTCAGGTGTAGCACCGGTATCTGTGGGGCCTAACGAACGTGAGTCATATCCACGTACGGAAGATGGGCCACCAGCAAAATAATTTTTAAAGAAAGGCAATAACTCCTGATCACCATATCCATCACCATAACCAAGTTCTCCATTCAGCTTGAAAATGTATTTCTTACTTTTGGATAGTGATTTAAACCATGCTCCGCGTAGATCGACTTTGAAATACTCCAGATCACTGCCGGGAAGTGCCGCTTCGAGAGAAATTCGTCGCAATGAACCTTCGGTCGGGAAAAATATGCTATCCCGGGTATCCTTGCCATAACTGGCATTCAATTTGAGATTGGTACTATCGGGGTTGTCAGTAATAAAGGAAGAAAATTCCGGTGGAGTTTCATCAGTTTCTTCAAGTTCTATTTTTTCTGCCGCCAACGCCAAACTCAGGGAATTGAATTCTGACAATGGAATTCTATAACCAAGACCAGCAGACGTCGTATTAACTATATACTCTGCAGTGTTGGCTTCTTTAGCATCCACTTCACGGCGGGAGAGATTAAAACTACGACTCACCCCATTTATAGAATGATAGGGATTGCGATACTCCACTTCATAGTGTTTTGTTGCACTTGAATTATCAACCCGAACATTTAATTCTTTACCCGAGCCAAACAAATTCTTGCGTTGCACACTAGCTTGGATCAACACACCATCAGCGTCCGAATAACCCACACCAAACAGAAAGCTTCCAGTAGGCTTCTCCGCCACCTGGACGACTATGTCAATTTGATCCACAGCACCTGGCACGGCTGGAGTTTCGATTCTTACATCATCGAAAAAACCCAATCGCTGTATGCGAACACGAGATCGACGCACTTGAGCCGCGGAAAACACCCCACCTTCCAGCTGACGTAATTCTCTGCGAATAACTTCGTCCAGGGTACTGGTGTTACCAGTAATCTCAATACGACGAACGTACACCTTGGGACCTGCATCGAGGGCAAAAGTAAATGCGACGGTACTATTTGCCTCATTTACATCGGTAACAGTATTCACTTTGGCGAAAGCATAGCCGCGGTTTGCCAACTCATCAGCTATAGCAGCTCGATTCTCACCTACTGATTTGCGGGAAAATATGTCCCCGGGAATGGTGGTAATTAGCGCCTGGAGTTCTTCGGCAGGGATATTTGCAACGCTTTCAACATTAATAGAACTGACAGTAAACCGTTTGCCTTCGGAAATACTGACGCTGATAAAAATATCCTGCTTGTTCTGGGATATAGAAACATCCGTAGAATTTACATTGAAATTTAAATAACCATTATCCTGATAAAAGCTTCTCAGGGTGTCCATGTCGGCGAGGAGTTTTTCTCTAGAGTATTTATCTTTTCGACCGAGGAAAAGAAAGACATTTTTAGTAGACAAACTAAAACGCTCAAGCAAATCGTCTTCGGCATAGACCTCATTACCGACAATCTTCATACTCTTGATACGGGCAACTGTGCCTTCTGTAATATCAATTTTAATCGCCACCCGATTTCGATTGCGAGGTGAAACAGTAGCATTCACCTGAGCAGAGTATCGACCACGATTAAAATACTGGGTGCGAATGTCCTGCAACACCTTATCAAGTAGTGATTGATTGAAGATTCGCCCCTCTGAAAACCCCGCATTTGTGAGACCCTCTTCGAGAGCCTCGTCACGCAAATCCTTGTTACCCTTCAGAGTTATGCTGGCTATGGATGGTCTCTCCTGAACCTGAACTACTAATATTGATCCTTGCTGGCGCAATTCCACATCGGTAAAGAAACCAGTTTTAAATAAAGCTTTTACCGCATCTTTGCTTAATGAGGCATCCAGCTCATCGCCGACTTTGACGGGCAAATAATTAAACACTGTACCGGGAGAAATACGCTGTAAGCCTTCTACCTGAATATCTGAAATAGTAAAACTATCCTGCGCCTGGCTGGATAGTGAGACACACAGAAAAAGAAACAACCATGGAAACATTTTTTGCATTTTGGATTTCCTTGATAACTCCAATGGAAAACTACTGAAATAAACGGACAATATCATTATAAAATGCCAGGGCCATCAAACAACCGATCATAACAATGCCAATCTGCTGCCCCCAATACATGACCCGTTCTGATACGGGTCCACCCTGCACCAATTCAATTAGGTAATATAGCAGATGTCCGCCATCCAAAACCGGAATTGGTAAAAGATTCAACACGCCCAGACTAACGCTGATAACGGACAAAAATAACAGAAATGGCACCAGGCCAACCTGAACACTTTGGCCAGCATATTTGGCAATAGTGATAGGTCCGCTAATATTTTTTGGAGACACCTCTAGACGAATCATCCGATAGAGCATCTTAAGAGTCAGCGTACTCATAAGCCAGGTACTTTCAACCGCTCGAGTAAATTGCCCCAGCACCGATAACCGAACCTGACTAAAATACTTTTCATCAGGGATCATCTCTGCAGGCGTCACGCCAATTCTGCCAATACGTTGCCCATTCACCTCCACTGCCTGGGGTTGCATCGACAAATTATGAATTTCGCCAGCGCGGTCAATTGAAACTACAAGATCCTGCTCTGGACGCTGAGTCACATAGGTAACCAGATCAAACCAGTCGGTAATAGTCGTATCATCGATGACTACAATGCGGTCACCAGGTTGCAGACCAGATTTTTCTGCTGGAGAATCTTCTGCAATGGTCCCCATAACAGCTTCCAGCCTCGGCAAATCAGGACCAAAACCAATAACCCTTTCCAGGCCAGCGGGGGAAAGCGCACTATTACGGTCTTCACCCAAGGCCAGTTCTAGAAATTTATTTTCACCATCCAGGGAATTTATCTGATAAGTGACAGGCTCTCCGTCGAGCAATCGATCCAGGGTATAGAGACGATGCTCGCTCCAGGTTTGAGACAATCTGCCGTCAATGTCAATGATCTGATCACCGGGTCGAAACCCTGCCCTTTCTGCAAATGAACCTTCCGCGACGCTGCCGACCACCGGCTTGATGCCATCAACACCAATTCCAAATACTATCCAGTAGGCCAATATGGCAAATAAAAAGTTAAACGCTGGCCCGGCGACAACCACCGCCGAACGGGTTAGCAGCGATTGCCTGTTGAAGGCTTGAGCGCGCTCCGACTCCGCGACTTCGCAGTCGCCTTCATCCAGCATTTTAACGAAACCACCGAGAGGAATAGCCGCAATGACATATTCTGTATCATCCCGCTTACCTCTCCATGAATATAACGAACGTCCAAACCCTATAGAAAATTTGAGCACCTTTACACCCAGCACCCGGGCGACCCAAAAGTGACCAAACTCGTGAACCGTAACTAAAATACCTACGGCCAGAACAAAACCCAGGATGCTCATTAAAAAATCCATCATGATGCTATTGCTCCGTGCACGGACATCTGTCTCGTAACATCACTGGCGAAGGCCCGCGCATCTGCATCAGCTCTGAGGACCGTGGATAATTTCTGATCGGGTTCTGTGGCAACATTGGCAAGGGTCTTTTCAATTATTCCAGCTATGGATGTAAATAGTATTTGTCCTGACAAAAAACTCTCCACGGCCACTTCATTCGCCGCATTTAAAATTGTCGGTGCAGTCCCTGAAATGTCCGCTACTTCTCGGGCCAGTCCAAGACAGGGAAATTTTTTCAAATCAGGCGCCTCGAAGTCAAGTGAACCCAAAGTCGTGAAATCCAGAAATCCTGCGCCAGACTCGATTCGATTAGGCCAGCCAAGGCCATGAGCTATAGGAATACGCATATCCGAGCAACCCATCTGCGCGATGATTGAACCGTCTTCGTATTCTATCATTGAATGCACAGTGCTCTGGGGATGTATGACCACTTCGACATGTTTGGCAGTAACTGAAAATAGACAACATGCCTCAATTAACTCGAGCCCCTTATTCATTAGCGTGGCTGAATCAACCGAAATTTTGGGTCCCATCGACCAATTTGGATGAGCTATTGCCTGTGCTGGCGTAACTGACTTTAGTTGACCTTCCGACCACTGACGCAATGGACCTCCTGAGCCGGTAAGCAGAATCCGACGCACAGTGCGAAATTCACTTCGGGAACCTGTTCGATAGGCGTCCGGCAGGCACTGAAACAAGGCATTGTGCTCACTATCCAGAGGAATGATTTCTGCTCCAGAAAGCGCTGCTTCGGTAACTATTTCACGGCCCATCATCACCAGCGGTTCTTTGTTTGCGATCAGCACTCTTTTGCCCGACCTGACCGCAGAAAGTGTTGGCAAAAGACCCGCGGCCCCGACAATTCCCGTCACAACACTATCTACTTGAGTATGTTGAACCGAGTCCACCAGTGCCTCTGAGCCATGCTTCACAATAGTTGAACATAGGGTCTCAGATAGTTTGTTAGCTAATGCAAACGCGGCATGCTCTTCCGTTAAAATAGCCAGCTCCGGCTCAAACTCCAGACAAATCTGAAAAAGCTTATCAACTTTACTATTGGCGGTTACGGTATGCAGGCGAAACTTATCTTTATGTCTGCGAAGAACATCCAGCGTACTGTCACCTATGGAGCCTGTTGCGCCTAGAACAACAACATTAGCAATCGTCACAAAAATCTCCAGACGAACAGGTTCGCCGGTAAATCGAGGCCCGAAACATTTATGACTGCAACCATTGATAACCCAGCAACAATGTCATAAATATTGGTGCGGCCGCTAACACGCCATCTATGCGGTCCAGAACTCCACCATGACCAGGCAGGATATTGCCGCTATCCTTTACGCCAGCAATACGTTTGGCACAACTTTCCATCAGATCACCCAAAACCGAAAACACCCCTGTAATTAAACATATAGCTAACCACCAGTTTAGCTCGGGAAAGTGTCCGGACATTAGCCACCAATAGGTTGTCGCAACCAGCACAACACTGAGCAAACCGCCAAGGACTCCCTCCCAGGTTTTACCTGGGCTAATATTCGGCGCCAGTTTTCGCTGACCAAATCTTTTTCCTGTGATGTAGGCAAAACTGTCAGCACACCAGACAATCATCAAACAACTCAAAATCAGATGCCAATCAAGCTCGGGAAATACGCTCCATCTTAAAGAAAGAATTGCTACATAAGCGGCTGTTAAAAACAACACACCTGGCAAGATCAAAAGACCTGGGCGCGTATCATTACGAACGAGAACAGTAAGCAAAAGTGGGGAGATCAACCAGATGATCGAACTTAATATGACCAAATGAGATGCCCAGGCTGAATACCAAAATAGCAAGCACAACGAAGCCACCACTACTGTATACAACCAGCGTAAAGCAGGGTTTGATAAACATAGACAGGCCCACTCGTAGGCTGCCATAGCAACAACAACCAGCATTAACAAAGTAAAAAACAATTGATTGGCAAATAACAAAGTCGCCAGAAAGACAACCAGCATTACTAAAGCAGTAAGTATTCGTGTTTTAAACATGCTGACTTACAAACAAAATCATTATTCAGCTAAGCGGAGATTATGCGGGCTTGCTACACACCGGCAGATACCTGCTCACCGGTTTTCCCAAACCGACGCTGTCTCGATGCATAGGAATCAAGGGCTTGCGTCAAACAATTCTGATTAAAGTCTGGCCACAAAGTTTCTGTAAAATACAGTTCTGTGTAGGCTAACTGCCATAGCAAAAAATTGCTAACCCTGGTTTCTCCGCCGGTGCGAATAAATAAATCCGGTTCGGGTATGCCATGGGTGCTTAGGTAGCTATCAATACTATCCTCTGTAATATCTTCGGGCTTTACAACGCCTTTTTTAACCTGCTCGGCGAGTTTCTGACAAGCTTGAGCTACGTCCCAACGACCACCGTAATTTATCGCAATAGTCAGTGTCAGCTTGCTATTACGCACGGTAAGTTGCTCTGCATTTTTCATCAACAGTTTGGCCCGGGATCCAAATTTGCCGATATCACCTATTATTCGCAGATTAACCTGATTTTCGTGTAATTTTCTTACCTCGCTCTCCAAAGTACTAATAAGCAGTTCAACAAGAAAGCTGACCTCAGATTGCGGCCGACGCCAATTTTCGCTACTAAAGGCGAATAAAGTTAGATAGGGAATTCCGATGTTGCCGCAGATACTTACCATATCTCGAACTACATCCACGCCCTTTTTATGGCCACTTATCCTGGCCTTATTTTGTTGACGAGCCCAACGCCCGTTGCCATCCATAATCATGGCAACGTGCCTTGGTAGTTCCGTTTGTTTCACTTTCAGTCTGACCCCATCATTCTCGTCCAATCACCTTCTTACTTAACCAATTGAAACCAATCGACTACAAAAAGCTATATTTCCATCACCTCGCGCTCCTTCTCTCCTACCACTTCATCCATAGACTTATTGAAGGAGTCGGTAATGTCCTGAATTTGAGAAAGAGCTCTTTTTTCATCATCCTGACTAATTTCTTTTTCTTTTGTTAGCTCTTTAACGTGCGCTATAGCGTCTCGGCGAATATTACGAATAGCAATTTTGCCATTCTCACCCTCATTGCGAACAATTTTTGTCATTTCACGCCGACGTTCCTCAGTTAGCGAAGGCAATGGAATCCGAATCACCTCACCAGCGGTAACCGGGTTGAGTCCAAGATCAGACTCCATAATGGCTTTTTCAAGTGCTGGCACCATATGTTTTTCCCACGGGTTCAAGGTCAAGGTTCTGGCGTCTGCCACACCAACCGTCGCAACCTGGGAAATAGGCACTTTACTACCGTAGTAGTCAACCTGAACATGATCCAACAGGGCTGGGCTCGCACGGCCAGTGCGAATTCTAGCCATGTCAGTTTTGGTTGCCTCGACAGTTTTTTGCATTCTTTGTCGGGCATCCTGATAGATATCATCAATCATTACTGAGAACCTGGAATAATATTTTACAACACGCAGACAAAAGTTGCCGGCTACTTAACCCCATCAGACTAACTGATCAGAGTGCCCTCGTCCAATCCCAATACCGCATTTTTCAAGGAATCCTCTCGCCCTAGATCGAGCACTCGAATTGGCAGTTGATTCTCCTGGCACAACACGATTGCCGTAGTATCCATAACCGCCAACTTCCGCTCCAACACCTGTGCAAAACTCAAACTGGAAAAGCGCTTCGCCGAGGGGTTTTTCTCTGGATCGCTGTCATAGACGCCATCGACCCGGGTAGCTTTAATTAGAATCTGGGCGTTAATTTCAACGGCCCGCAAACTGGCCGCAGAATCTGTAGTGAAGAGTGGATTTCCTGTCCCACCAGTCAATATAGCCACACCACCCGCCCGCAAAAATTCCAGACAGGTAGCACGATTAAATTGCTCAACTACTCCGGCTATTGCAAATGACGAATACACTTCAGCTTTAAGTTGCTGGTCACATAAAGCAGCTTTTAGCGCAAGGCCGTTCATAACGGTGGCCAGCATTCCAATTCGGTCAGCATCCACCCGATCACAACCCGGCAAACCTGAAGCCAGGCCGCGAAAAAAATTTCCGCCGCCAACCACTACTCCGATTGCGACACCCAGCTCAACCAGCTCTTTTAAATCACTGGATATTTTGCGTAGAACGTCTGGATCGAATCCCTGTCCGGCGTTGCCGCCCAGGGATTCACCGCTCAGCTTTAAAAGAATCCGTGTATAGCCGGAGTCGTTCACTGGTTTGTTAACCCTGCGCCTGTGCCATTACTTCGGCGACAAAATCATCACTACGTTTCTCAAGACCTTCACCCACTTCATAACGGGCATAGGCTTGAGCTGATGCACCTGCATCAGCCAACAACTGACCCACGGTTTGATCCGGGTCTTTTACGAAGGGCTGACCAACTAGAGTGTTTTCGGCAAGAAACTTTCGAATCCTTCCCTCAACAATTTTCTCCATTATGGCTTCTGGCTTGCCGCTCTGGCGCGCCTGATCCATGAAGATATCTTTTTCTTTGGCCAGCAGATCCTGCGGCATTTCAGTCTCATCAACACAAACCGGGTTGGAAGCAGCAACATGCATGGCAACATCTCGAGCAAGACCCGCATCGCCGCCCTTATTCTTAACCAGAACGCCAATTTTTGTGCCGTGCAGGTAGCCACTGATCACACCATCATCGTCAGCCTGCAAACGCTCAAATCGACGTACTGAAATATTCTCGCCAATTTTACCACCAACCAAATGCGAGCGAACTTCCTCGACAGTCTCGCCACCTTCTTCCAACGGCATCGCCAACAAACTTTCCATTGAGTCCGGAGAATTTGCCAGAATTCGCGCGGCAACATTGTTGGCAAATGTCTGAAATGAGTCGTCTTTGGCCACAAAGTCGGTCTCACTATTCACTTCCACCATTGCGCCACTTTTACCGTCAGCAGCGATCGCATGAACAATAATGCCTTCTGCCGCAATTCGACCAGATTTTTTCTCAGCACTTGCTACGCCTTTTTTGCGCAGTAATTCGACTGCGGTATCCTGATTACCATCAGTTTCAGTTAATGCTTTTTTACATTCCATCATTCCTGCGCCTGTGCGTTCGCGCAGTTCCTTCACCATACTTGCAGTGATTGCCATGGTTTCACCTTGAATAAGAGATAAATTAGAACAGGGGGAGGCAGGTGCAGCATACTGCACCTGCAAAAAGAAAAGTTAACTCACCATTTGAGCGAAATATCGCTGATCAGGCGGTTTCAGCGGCCTCTACTGCTACCGGAGCTGCAGGTGCCGCAACTTCCTCTACAGCTGCAGGAACTGGGGCGAGAGTAACTTCAGGAGCACTTTCTTCTACTTCGATATATTCGTCAGCGTCGCCTGGAGAAACGATTTGGGCTGAGTTTCGTCCTTCGATAATCGCATCAGCTGCACCTGTCAGATATAATTTGATTGCACGAATAGCATCATCGTTACCAGGCACAACATAGTTGACACCGTCAGGCTTGCTATTCGTATCCACCACGGCAACTACTGGAATACCCAGTTTATTGGCTTCATTGACCGCGATGTACTCATGATCCACATCGATAACGTATAGCACGTCTGGCAATGCGTTCATGTCACTAATTCCTGCCAGACCGCGATCCAACTTGATACGCTCACGCTCCATACGCAGAGA
The DNA here is from genome assembly GCA_047615875.1 of Parasphingorhabdus sp. Classification (GTDB taxonomy): domain Bacteria; phylum Pseudomonadota; class Gammaproteobacteria; order Arenicellales; family CAJQKF01; genus JBLHGU01. The sequence continues at coordinate 11,060 of JBLHGU010000015.1, read as the reverse complement.
TTCTTTCTTTGCCAATCGGCTGTAACCGCCGGTTTCTTTAAGCTCATTTAGTTCCTTAAGACGAGCTACCGACTTTCTAACGGTACGGAAATTGGTTAGCATACCGCCAAGCCAACGATGGTTTACATAGGGCATTCCGCATCGTACGGCATGTTCTTTGACCAATTTGCTGGCCTGACGCTTGGTGCTTACAAACAGAATATTGCCACGATTGGCAGCCACATGACCAAGATAATTGAGCGCCTCCTTGTACATTGGCAAGGTATGCTCAAGATTGATGATGTGAATTTTGTTACGGCTTCCGAAAATGTAAGGTTTCATTTTCGGACTCCAATAGCGGGTTTGATGGCCAAAATGGACACCAGCTTCCAGTAGGGTACGCATAGATAGATCAGACATAAGTTTCTCCGTTCGGGTTATTGCCTGGTGCATTTCCGGATCTCCAACCTTTACGACCGTTAAGTCAAAGGCACCCGGGAAACCCTAGTATGAAACACACGCGATTTTGGGAGCGCGAATTTTACAGAATTTCTCGTCGCGAAACCAGTGCCAGTTTAATCCTTTGTGATCTTTTTGGCGCTTACCGCCAGCCTCGGTTAGAATTGCAGGTCTTTATTACCTCCTTTAAGCAACAGGTTCCACGTGTCTGTATCGATAAAATCCCCCGAAGAAATCCAGCAAATGCGGGTAGCCGGCCGATTGGCGTCCCAGGTACTCGATATGATTGGTCCATTTATCAAGGCCGGCGTAACCACTGGCGAACTGGATCAAATATGTCATGACTATATTGTAAACGCACAAGATGCCATACCCGCCCCGCTCAATTACAGGGGATTTCCAAAATCAATTTGCACTTCCGTCAATCACGTCATATGCCATGGCATTCCGGGCGAGAAAAAACTCAAAAACGGTGACATCATTAATGTCGACATTACCGTAATCAAGGACAGCTTTCACGGTGATACCAGCCGCATGTTCTGTGTTGGCAAAGTACCCGTAAGAGCCAATCGACTAGTTGAAATTTGCCAACAAGCCATGTTTAAGGGGATCGAACAGGTAAAACCAGGCATACAGCTAGGTGATATTGGTCATGCCATTCAAACATTTTCTGAAGGCCATGGATTTTCTGTAGTCCGGGAATATTGTGGCCACGGCATTGGTCGAGTATTTCACGAGGACCCGCAAGTTCTGCATTATGGAACGCCTGGCACTGGGCTCGAACTCAAAACTGGCATGACTTTTACCATCGAACCCATGTTAAATGCCGGTCGCAAGGAGACTCGTTTGCTGCCTGACGGCTGGACCGTGGTGACTCGAGACCATAGTCTGAGTGCGCAGTGGGAGCATACGCTCGTGGTGACAGAAACTGGATACGAACTCCTTACAGTATCTAGTTAAAACAACCCGTGACAACAGTACGATTGGTCCGTAAACAGCTATTTGATCAGGATGCATTTCAGAATTCCTGTTCTGATAGTGGCAATCCCTTAGTTGAATTTAAACAGACGCTGGCCAACGGGCGCACTCTTCTGCAGGAATTCCATCTCGAAGGGGGCCCATCCGCACAACTTGTCGAACATCACAGCTGGTTAATAGACCAGCTTATCTTGCAATGCTGGGGTTTTATCAGTAAGCAGTTCCCTACCAGTCAGAATTGCTCTCTGCTGGCTGTTGGCGGCTATGGTCGTGGTGAATTGCAGCCTTTTTCAGATATAGATCTATTACTAATTTTCGAGCGACAAACAGACGATTCAAGTAATCGTTTCGCAGAGCATCTGATCCGTTTTTTGTGGGACATGGGACTGGAGGTTGGACACAGCGTCCGAACCTTGAAAGATTGTGTCCGCGAATCAAAGCAGGACATTACCGTTTTGACCAATTTGATGGAAGGTCGATTTCTGATCGGTGATGAAGAGCTGTTAGTGCAGATGCAGAAGCGCCTGGCTCCTGCAAGCATCTGGCCGACCAAGAAATACTATACCCACAAAATGCAAGAACAGCTGGATCGACACGCACGATTTAATGATACAGCCTACAATCTTGAACCACATATAAAAGAAGGTCCCGGCGGCTTGCGTGACATTCAAATGATCGTCTGGATGGCACAACGTTGTTATGGTGTGGGCAATCTGGCGGAACTGGTTGATCGTGGCATCGTCGATGAAGCTGAGCATCGTAGCCTGATACGTTGCCGAAACTTTCTCTGGCGTCTTCGCAATGGATTACATTTTCTCGCCAATCGACGAGAAGATCGCTTATTGTTCGATTTCCAGCGGGAAATTGCCAGGGAATTCGGCTATCAGGATAAGCCACAGGAACTGGCAGTAGAACAGTTAATGAAGCGATACTATCGCACCGTAAAGGAACTACAATTACTAAACCAAATACTATTACAGGATTTTCAGGCCGCCATTCCTAGTCGAATAAGTAAAAAAACGGTCACAATTAATCGTCGTTTCAAGACTGTCGATGGCTTTCTTAAAGTGCAGTCGGAAAATGTATTCAAGAACTCGCCCTATTCCCTGCTGGAATTATTTCTCATTTACCAGCAACAGACTGAACTAAAAGGCATCAGCGCCCAGACCATTCGCCTGGTGCGTAACAACTTGCATTTAATTAATGCCGATTTTCGCAAGGATATTAAGAGTCGCAGTATTTTTACGGAGATTTTTCGCCAGAGCCGTAGACTTACCCATACCTTGCGGCGTATGAATGAGTATGGCGTTCTAGGTGCCTATGTGCCGGAATTCGGCCGCGTAGTGGGACAAATGCAGCATGATTTATTCCATGTTTATACCGTAGATGCACACCTGCTATTTGTAGTCGGCCATCTGAGACGTTTTGCATTGGCAAAGCACAGTCATGAATTTCCTGTCTTGAGTGAAATTCTTGACTCTCTGTTCAAACCATATCGTCTCTATCTATCAGGGCTATTTCATGACGTCGCCAAGGGTCGCGGCGGTGATCATTCGGTGCTGGGGGAAAAAGATGCCTTTCAATTTTGTAAACGGCATGATTTGAGCGACTACGATGCCCGTTTTGTCGCCTGGCTAGTACGACAACATCTAGTCATGTCCTGGACTGCGCAAAAACAGGACATCTCAGATCCTGATGTTATTGCTCGCTTTGCCGAACTGGTTGGCGATCAAGAACATCTGGACAATCTTTATCTATTAACCGTTGCAGATATCCGTTCGACGGGGCCGGAAGTCTGGAATAACTGGAAAGGTCAGCTACTGTTTGACTTGTATCGCGCGACTAGTCGCGCCTTGCGACTGGGCATGGGAGTACCCATTAATCAAGAGCAAAGAGTTCTGGAAATCAAACAGGAATCCCTAAAGTTGCTGGGTAGTTCGGCGCGTAATAGAAAGCCGGTTGAAGATCTGTGGAGTCTGCTTGAAGATGATTACTTTACCCGCAGTGATCCCGACACTATCCGCTGGCATGCGGAATCATTAATTAATTCCAGAGCCGGCGAAATTCCATTAGTGGAAGTCAGGCATCGACCCAGGCTTGAGGCTTTGCAGATCTTTGTTTTCGCCCCCAGCACCAGAGAGTTGTTCAGCAAAGTAGCAGGGGCCTTCGAAAGATCCAATTTAAGTATCGCTGACGCCCGAGTTCACCAGATGCATTCGGGAATGGTTTTAATGGCATTTCTGGTACTGGTCAACCCATCCATTGAAACACGCTCCGCAGCGCTGGACATTCTATCTCGAAATCTTCGCAAGAATATTTTATATCCTCCGCAACGCAACTCTGCTCTGCCCCGCTGGCGCACCCGCGCCCTGAAACACTTTCCGATTAAAACTATTACATCTGTCAATAATCAAAGCAATCGATCCTATTCCACTCTCGAACTCATCAGTCAGGACCGACCCGGACTTTTATACGCGGTCGCTGTGGTATTGCTGGAGTGTAAGGTTGAGTTAATTTCTGCCCGTATCAGTACTTTCGGCGAACGGGCGGAAGATATCTTCATCATAACCAATCGCGACGGGCAGCCAATCACAGCTGCCGAGCAGATTCAATGTATTGAGTCACGCATTGGAGAGGTTCTAGACCATGTTGCCACAGCAAAATCTCGTGGTGCCGCATGAGTGGCGACATACTGCATAGCACTACACTATAATCACGGGGTTATACACAATTCACGAATGAGCAAATTGAACACAATTACTATAATATTGCCGTTGCCAATCTTCACAATAGCCAACGATCAGGTTCAATTCTCATTCTAGCCCTGAATTTTCATCCTTCCTGGGATGACCTGAGCTGAGACTGTTTAGCAAGCTCCACATAATTCTTCTTCTTTTACGAGTATCATTTAATGAACGACATTCAATCTGTAATTGAACAGGCCTTCGAAAATCGAGCCAATATAACCCCCAACGAGTCCACAGCCGAGGTTCGTGATGCTGTTTACGCAGCCCTTGACCTGCTGGACAATGGCACCGCCCGAGTAGCAGAAAAGATCGACGGCCAATGGGTTGTAAATCAATGGCTAAAGAAAGCGGTACTGCTATCTTTTCGCATTACTCCGAATGCCGTGGTACGCGACGGTTATACCAATTACTTCGATAAAGTTGACAGCAAGTTCGCGGATTATGGTCGGGCCGATTTTGAAGCAGGTGGTTTTCGTGTTGTGCCTCCGGCGGCGGTACGTAAAGGGGCTTATATCGCACCGGGTGTAGTATTAATGCCCAGCTACGTAAATTTTGGTGCCTATGTTGATACCGGCACCATGGTAGATACCTGGGCTACAGTGGGTTCCTGTGCACAGATTGGCAAGAACGTGCATTTGTCCGGCGGTGTTGGTATCGGCGGCGTCCTTGAACCTTTACAGGCCAGCCCAACCATCATCGAAGACAATTGTTTTATTGGCGCACGCAGCGAAGTGGTAGAAGGGGTTATTATCGGCGAAGGTGCTGTTTTATCGATGGGCGTCTACATCGGTCAAAGCACGCGCATTCTGGACCGTGAAACTGGTGAAATCACTTACGGTTATGTACCACCTGGCGCGGTAGTCGTATCGGGAAACATTCCGGCAAAAGATGGTAGTCACAGTTTATATTGTGCCGTAATCGTAAAACGAGTCGATGAAAAAACTCGCTCTAAAATTGGCATAAACGAATTACTGCGTGACGTTTAAAATTATTATCGGGAGTTAATGGGCTGGATGATGGGTACTGTAAAACTTGAAATGACCTGTGGCACTGATACGGGACAGGTCCGTTCCAGGAACGAGGATCATGTGCAGATTGTTCCGCATATGGGTTTAGCTATTCTGGCAGATGGAATGGGGGGACATCGTGCAGGTGACGTCGCCAGCCAAATAGCAGTGGATACGATAAGCGAACAATGGGGGCGTAAATATCGGGATCGGGGAGACCCGAGTGGTGCAATAACCGGCTCCAGACGAAGCGACGAATTATTGTCAGCAGTATCTGCAGCTAACGAGCAGATTTATACCCTCTCCAAGAACAATCCCGAGTTTCAGGGTATGGGTGCAACAGTTATTGCCGTTCATTTCAATCGAGATGGGTTATGCGCTGTTCATCTGGGTGACTCGCGCATGTATCGCTATCGGCGTGGTAGTCTGCACCAAGTCACTACCGATCACACTCATGCTCAGGAATCCGTACGTTTAGGGCTGGTCAGTGCAGAAGATGCCAAGGGTGGTTACGGATGGAATTTGCTACTAAAAGCGCTGGGTGTTGACTCTGCCATCGAGCCAGACATTATTGCTTCTCCCGTAGAAGAAGGTGACATCTACCTGCTTTGTTCCGATGGCCTAACTGATGCTATTAATGATCCGGATATTCGCACGAGAATTGCTCTTGGCGAGGATGGCTTGCCGAATATTGTTGATGAACTCATTGACCTGGCAAACCAACACGGTGGTCCTGACAACATCTCCATTGTGCTGATAAAAGTGCTCGCCCTTGATGACTAATCGGAAATAGCCAACTGCAACATTTGAAAAAAACTAATCCATGCCAATAGCAGTTAGTGCCTCACTAAGTTGTTTGACTGGAATGGTTTTTATATCCAGCTTTCCAGCACCGGTCTGATTACCAAATGGCATCAGGGCTGTTTTGAAACCCAGTTTGGAAGCCTCCTTCAAACGTTCCAGACCACCTTGTACCGGGCGTACTTCGCCAGAAAGTCCGACCTCACCGAAAACCACCAGATTTTCATCAATCGATTGATTGCGAAAACTGGATAATACCGCGATCAGCACTGCCAGATCGATGCCGGGCTCAGTCACTTTTAACCCGCCTGCCACATTGACATAAACATCCTGATCATGAAAAGCAAAGCCTGCGTGACGATGGGTTAACGCTAGCAACATACTCAGTCGGTTTTGATCAAGCCCTAATCCCAGGCGTCGCGGACTGGGCCCATTGCTTTGATCAACCAGCGCCTGAACCTCCACAATCAACGGACGAGTTCCCTCCCAGGTGGCAAAGGCGACACTGCCCGGTGCCACTGGCGATTGACGCGACATGAAAACACCAGATGGATTACTCACCTCTTTAAGGCCAGAGCCGGTCATCGCAAAGACACCTATTTCATTTACCGCTCCAAAGCGATTTTTAATCGCTCGCAGCAAACGCAGGCGACTGGATTTTTCACCTTCAAAGTACAATACAGCATCGACCATGTGCTCAAGAATTCTCGGCCCCGCCAGTGAACCATCCTTGGTGACATGACCTACAAGCACCACAATCACATCGCTGCGCTTTGCCATCATTACCAATCGCGCGGCACATTCTCTCACCTGACTAACACTACCTGGTGCGGCCCCCAGGTCCTCAGTAAATACCGTTTGAATAGAGTCGACTATCACCACCGCCGGGGAGTGTTTTTCCACGGCGTGCAGTATAGCGGTCAGATTATTTTCAGCACAAACTTGCAGGCTCGCGTCCTTTAAACCCAGGCGATGGGCCCGCATGGCGACTTGCTGAATGGACTCTTCACCTGTTACATAGAGCGCAGATGCTTCTTTGTGCAAGTGGTTTGCTGCCTGTAACAATATCGTAGACTTACCAATACCAGGGTCACCTCCTAGCAGCACCACTGAACCAGCTACCAGTCCTCCACCGAGCACACGATCCAGTTCCTTCGATCCTGTCGGTAGACGATGCTGAACAAGCGCGGGTATATCATCCAGCCGGGTCACTTCCGCCACGTTGAGTGAGTCGACTCGACCTCCAGAAGGGGCTTTTGGGGCTTCAACTATGCAATTCCATTCGGAACATTCAGCACACTGACCGGACCATTTGCCCGCCTCTGCTCCACATTCCTGGCACATAAAGCTCATCTTGCGCTTAGCCATCCGTTAGCTCCTCAAATCGAACCCGATTACTCAGGCCACATAGTAGTTCATAGGCAATGGTGTCACTTTGTCTGGCGACATTTTCAATTGGCAAACCTCGCCCCCATAGAGTTACCGGGTCACCCGGAACAACACCTTCAATTTCACTGACGTCAATTGACAATGTATCCATTGAAATTGTACCGATTAAAGGCGCTATTTGGTCTCTGACCAGCACTGGTGTACCATTTTTGGCGTGTCTTGGATATCCATCTCCATAGCCGCAGCTAACAATAGCCATTGTTGTATCCTTAGCACAGGTAAAATTGGCTCCGTAGCCAACGGACTGCCCTTTGAATAATTTCTTTACCGAAAGAACTTTGCTGATCAAAGTCATTACCGGCTTCAAGCCCAAATCTTTGCCGCATTTAGCCATCAATGGAGAGACACCAAAAATCGCTATGCCACTGCGGACAACATCAAAGTGGGTTTCTGGATGAGCAAAAACACCCGCTGAATTTGCGAGCGAACGGTCATAGTTCAGGTGGTTTGTTAGTTGATCGAAGCAAGTTGTCTGTAGCTTGGTTGCCGGATGCACTGAATCGTCGGCACAGGCTAAATGACTCAATAGAACACCAATATTTACATGCCTCAGGGTACTAAGCCTTTCCAGTGCCGACTTTAGCTCATCCACTCGAAAGCCCAGTCTACCCATACCTGAGTCAATTTTTAAATGGGCGGTCACGGGTGTGTTTAGATGTTCCAGTGCGTCAATCTGATCAGCGCTATGGATTACAGGCTGCAGATCAAAAGGGCCAAGCACCTCAAGATCACTGGATGGACTAAAGTCAGAAAGAATCCAGATGGGCTCCGCAACTCCGATCTGCCGCAATTCCACTGCTTCTTCAGTACTAGCCACAGCGAATTCATCAACCATGCCAGCTAAAGTTGTGGCAATAGACCCCAGACCATGACCGTAGGCATTAGCTTTAATAACTGCTACCAGCTTTGTATTGGGCGATTTACGTCTGATGCAATCAATGTTGTGTTGAACTGCATTTAAATCCAGGCATGCCCGGACGCGGTAAGTCATCCATAATCACCGGCAAAATCTGCGGCCGCAAAATTCTCAAATCGAGTGAACTCGCCCCGAAAAGTCAGTCGCACGGTGCCCGTAGGACCATTTCGCTGTTTGCCAATGATGATTTCTGCGACGCCTTTATCCGCGCTGTCCTCATTATAAACTTCATCCCTGTAGATAAACAAAATCACATCAGCATCCTGCTCGATAGCGCCAGACTCACGCAAATCTGACATCACTGGTCGCTTGTTAGGCCTCTGCTCGAGACTACGGTTAAGCTGTGACAGGACAATGACAGGTGCGTTTAGCTCTTTTGCCAAAATTTTCAGGCCACGCGTAATATTTGAAACTTCAATCGCTCGGTTATCCTGACTTTCCGCCGCCTGCATTAACTGCAAATAATCGATAACTACCATACCCAACTCACCATGATCGCGAATCAAACGACGTGCACGGGATCGAATGTCCAGCGGCGACAATGCCGGAGTGTCGTCTATAAATATTGGTGCAGCGTTAAGCAATCCCACTGCCGAAGTCAGCCTCGGCCAGTCATCCATTGCTAACTTGCCTGTTCTGACTTTATGGGCGTTTATCCTGCCCAGCGACGACAACATACGCATGGCCAGTTGCTGACCAGGCATTTCCATACTGAAGATGGCTACCGGCAACTTTGAACCCACAGCGGCATTTTCTGCGATATTCATAGCCAGACTGGTTTTACCCATGGATGGGCGGCCAGCAATGATAATGAGGTCTGAACGCTGTAAGCCAGATGTCATGCTATCAAGATCCTGAAAACCGCTTGATACACCGGTCAACGGCTCATCAGACTCGTAGAGCAGCTCTATACGATCCACTGCTTGCGTAAGCAGATCCTGAATCGGCATAAAACCGCCTTTTTGTTTTCGCGCTCCCTGAGTAATTTCAAATATTTTCTGTTCGGCGAAATCCAGCACCTGGTCCGGTGTACTACCTTCTGGACTATAGGCCTTAACAGATATGTCGTTCGCGTTCTGAATCAACCTTCTAAGCACTGAACGTTCATTAACGATTCTGGCATAACTTACCAGATTGGCAGTACTAGGTGTGTTTTTAGCTAACGAACCGAGATAGGCAAGACCGCCAATCTCCTCCAGTTTACCGTTTTTTTGTAACCATTCCGAGGCAGTGACAACATCGATAGGATAATCGTTTTCGTATAACTCTCTTATCGCATTAAATATGCTGCGATGGTGACGGCTATAAAAATCATCCGACCCAAGTATTTCGGTAATATCGTCCCAGCGTCTATTATCCAGCAGCAAACCACCAAGTACCGATTGCTCAGCCTCCAGTGCCTGGGGTGGTAACTTTAAATCGCTCTCTCGGGAAGTGGCCACAAATTACAATCGACTAAGGAAAAATAGAAAAATCATTCGACGGCATTGAAAAAGGCCGTGCGGACAATTCTAGTCCCGACCACGGCCTTCAACAAGCTAAACCTGAAGATTACTCTTCAGCTGTGACCTCTACAGATATAGAGAAGCGAACTTCAGGATGTAGGATGATATCGATCTGATAGCTACCCACCTCCTTAATTGGACCTTCCGGCATAGCAACTTCAGATTTTTCAATCTGTGCATTTTCATTGGTTAGGGCTTCTGAAATATCATGCGGCGCAACTGAACCAAACAGGTGCCCCTCTTCGCCTGTCACTTTACGGGCCAGAGAAACTGAACGACTAACCAGATCTGCCCTGGCTTTGCTGGATGCCAATCTCTCTTCGGCCATTTTCGCCAGTTCTTTACGACGCTCTTCAACTCTCAGCCTGGCACCTTCGGTAGCCGGCATGGCTTTTTTCTGTGGGATCAGATAGTTGCGGGCATAACCAGCCTTTACATTTACCAGATCACCCAGCTCACCCAGGTTTTGAATTCGGTCTAATAGAATAATTTCCACGAAGATTACCTCAGTGCTGATCGCAATATGGAATCAATGCCAGAAAACGGGCACGTTTCACTGCGGTAGAAAGCTGTCGTTGATAACGGGCTTTGGTGCCTGTATTGCGACTTGGAATAATCTTACCGGTTTCGGTCAGAAAACCTTTCAGCAGGTCGATATCTTTATAGTCGACCTCGGTTATTCCTTCAGCGGTGAACTTACAAAACTTGCGGCGACGTTGAAATCTAGCCATTATTTTGTCTCCTCTTCAGAATCAGTTAATGGTGCTACATCGGCTGCTGCTACATCGGCTGATGCTTCCTCAGCTTCAGCGACTACTGCTACAGCCTCAGCCTCAGTTTCTGCAACTACTGCCACAGCTTCTGCTTCGGCGACTGCTGCTACGGGAGAGTCTGGAGCCTCATCACTTTTGGCTTCTTCAGACGATTGCTTTGCTGCCTCAGCCTCTGCCTCAGCTGCAGCGGCGGCTGCTTCTTCCTCTTCCTTCTTTAGCATTGGAGAAGCTTCGGTAACAGCTTTTTTAATGGTAATGATCAGATTACGAATAACTGCATCATTAAATTTAAAAGCATTTTTCAGCTCTTCCAAAGTTTCGAGATTACACTCGATATTCATTAACACATAGTGTGCTTTATGAATTTTTTCGATTGGAAAAGCCAGCTGACGACGGCCCCAGTCTTCCTGGCGATGTATTACACCGGAACGATCTTCGATCATGGC
>JBLHGU010000014.1:0-50748 GCA_047615875.1 Parasphingorhabdus sp. | reverse complement strand
CAGATACTAAACTGGAGGCGGACATTGGCGTCGTAGAAGGGAACGATTTTAAAGTTGTTTATAGCCACTCCAATAGCATTTCGAGTAAACGCAATATCAACAAGATGAAAGATATAAACGTTCTATTCCCTGGTTTTAGAAAGGAATGTGATCTAGATGACGAACTTCCCTTAGTTCGAGTAGGGGGCTTATCCGTTCAAGAGCATGTTTACAAAGGTGCCACCATTGATTTAGGTGATATCGACGCAAAAATATCACTTACGCTTTGGTACGATAAAACCTCCTCAAATTCACAAACTCCTGTTGTTGCAGAAGTATCTTTTAATTACAAGAAAGATTTTTCAACTTACAATAAAAAAGTCGTCAAACGGGCGAAATATTCCTTCATCGCAATGCAAAACTTAACTAAATGGACTGCTCCTAATTCAAAAACAAAGACAAGTTTTATTTATGATTTTGATAAAAACTTTTGCGCGCCTAAGCAGCCTAAAACTAAATGTTAGGTATTAAATTAAAGGCGTAATATAAATACTTTGCAATTGACTTAGGCGTCTGAACTCCTAAGTCAGAAATTTGTACGCAATATTGAACGTAGGCGATAAGGAAGATTAACCTGTTGGCGCATGCCTATCGGTGCTATGCCAGGTGCGGTTGTGATAATTTCATTGTGCCCCTGAATTACTGACGAGTTGTCTGACACAAATTGTGTTGCTAGCCAGGCCATAGGAATATATGCGACAACTAAATCCAGAACGATAAACCACAGCGGCGCAGGAATCATTGTTGCAGCAGCAATTCCACCTGCCAGAAATATCAGTCCTACACTGTAGGCCAACGCTTTACCATAATCTGGCGTCAGCTTCATCGCCAACCATGCACCACATAAAGTTCCCATGGAGTGTGCTATAAATGGTACGACAAAATGTCGTGGGGAAAATAGGTGTATTGCGTTTCGAATTGATTCCATATCAGAAACATCTACACCTTCAGGTGGAGGAATAATGCTGGGACCAGTCACTACAATCAGCATATTAACACCGCCGCCGACCAGTACACCAACTAGCATCGCCAAGATTATTTTTACTGATTTCATTTTGATATCACCACTACTCGGGAATTAGCCGCTAGTGGCAAGCCATAGAACTAATGATAAGTGCATACCAAAGCGATGAGAACTGACTTGCTCAGAGTCATCCAGATTTTCGGGTATCTTCTATTCTAGAAAATTTAGTATAAATTCTGCTGTATAGGACGTCGAAACCTTTAATCGGCCAGATAGTTCCCGGAATAGGTTCTATCTATCGTGTTTAGGCATCGCCAGAACGGATTTTAATCAACATGAGGACCCCGATGACCTTTCCAACATGAGTAGACAGTCAAATTACTGGCTCAGTTATTCGTGCAATTATCGAAGTGCTGAGAGCATTCCAGTGCAGGGTGCGCATGAAAGCGCCCCCTATATTCACTCGGAATGAGGGAGTCGTGAAACCGCTCGAACTCAGGCGAAATGGGTGTTGTTACTTTTCCCAAAAGAAAAGTAACAACTACTCACTTGATGGAGACCCCGCAGGCTCTACCAACATAATATTGCCATCTACCGAAGTGATTTCACAGCTATCACCTTCAGCAATTGAATCCACCGTGCAGCCTTTAGCTAAACGGCTTTGCCAGTTTACTCCAGAGTATCTGATCGTGCCCTCATCGAAGGTCACCATCTGGCTCACTGGCACATGCTTACCAATCATATCGCTACTGTTGTCCGATCCATCACTGGAATTCTGAAATGCCTTTAAGGGCTTCCAAAGCAATAGAGCAACAATCGCAGTAATAACGCCAAGACTTAGAGCCTCGATCTCCCAGCCTGCAATAGTGCCGGTGCTGACTAGAACACCTGTTATCAAACTGGCGATCGCGAAAAATAATAGTGGACCGCCCAGCCCCATTACAGTTAGTTCTAGAATGAAACTGATGCCAGCAACTAGATAAAAAAAGTTGTCATGATGACCGGCAAAATATTCAAGAATCCCCATAGCTTAACCTGCATCGTTCGCAGTGGGTATTTTTAGACTACTGGAAACTGCAATAGCCTGGGCCACTGTGTTGGCAATGTTTTCGTTGGTTTTGCCATCTGTAAGAACAATAGTGCTTTGTGCCGCTATTTCTCGATGCGCAGCGATACCTTTCTCAGCAAGCTTTAACAACACAGCAGATTTACCCTCGTCGGTATGGGAAGCATTACCAATGGTTGTTAGAGCGTTAGCCTCGGCCTCGGCGATTAGTCTGATGGCCTCTGCTTTACCCGTAGCTTCAAGAATTTGGGATTCCCGCATAGCTTCTGCCGCGAGTACCTGTTCAGCTTTGGCACCTTCTGCATCCAGAACACGCGCGGCTTTCAAACCCTCGGCCTGGGTGATGGCCGCAGTTTTTACACCTTCAGCTGTCAGAATGACCGAACGCTTTTCACGCTCTGCGGTCATCTGCTTTTCCATATCTTCTCGAATTGACTGTGGTGGTGAAATATCACGAATCTCATAACGAGTAACCATTACACCCCAGGGTTGGGTTGCTTCAGTCATTGCTGTCAATATTGTGGCGTTAATGGCATCGCGGCTTTGAAAACATTCATCGAGTTCCATCGAGCCGATAGCATTACGCATGGTGGTCATGGCTAGTTGGGTAACAGCATTCTTATAATCGGTAACGTTATTTGTGGCAGCACCTGCGTCGGTTACTTTCATGAAAAGTATGCCGTCTATATCGAGGGTGATATTGTCTCTGGTTATCGCTGACTGTGAGGATATGTCCAGTGACTGCTCCTTCAAATTTCGATCCGCAACAACATTCTGAATATAAGGAATGATGAAGTTAAGTCCGGCTGCCAGGGTTTTGTCGTACTTGCCCAGGGTGTAAACGACATAGCCGCGATTTTGTGGCACGAAATAGATGCCTTTTTTCAAAGTGTAAATAATCACCAGAGCCGCCCAGAGGAACGGGCTATAGGCAAGGTCGGTAAGAAGATCCATGGGTATATCCTTTATTTGAGCTATTTTGAATTTGTAAAAACCCTGATTCTTGCAGAGTTTTTCAGTTTATATAGTATAAGATTAGAAATGCAAGATGGGGGTGAAATCCATAAAAATCAATACGGTTTTCGGCAATGCTAACCAAACACCAAATCCAACAATATCATCACAACGGCTTCGTTACCCCAGACTTTCGATTGTCTGATTCGGTCATCGAAGACATTCGCGAAGCGCATGACCGATTTGTGATCCGAAACCCGGAGTTTAGTGATTACTGTTCCGCAATACTGGCCTTTGATACCTGGTTTTTAACTATAGCCAGAATGCCTGAAATTCTCGACATGGTGGAACAGGTGATTGGAGAGAATATTGCGCTTTGGAACAGTAGTTTTTTCGCCAAGCCTGCATATGTTGGTAGCCGCACTCCGTGGCACCAGGATGGTGAATATTGGCCCATCAGGCCGCTAGCAACATGCACCGTGTGGATCGCCGTTGATGCTTCGACAACGGAAAACGGATGCCTGAGGGTTATACCAGGATCTCATCGTTCGAAGAGGCTGGCGCAACATCATCAGAATGATGCGCCCGGTCTGGCGCTAAATCTGCAGCTTGATGAGGAGGAATTTGATGAGAAAGATGCCGAGAACATCATTCTAGAGCCGGGCCAGGTCTCCCTGCATGATGTGTATCTGTATCATGGCTCTGAACCCAACCGGTCTGCCAGGCCACGACGGGGTATGACATTGCGTTATATGCCTACCACTTCGGTTTACCACCATGATCTCGAAACAGAGTTTAAGCCCGAAGGTGTGTTGGATATGTCTCAACGGAGTTTGTATTTAATGCGCGGTGTTGATATTAGCAACAACAATGATTTTCGAATTCGATACTAAATTTCTTTGGAATCAGCTCCGTGTTAAACCTTCCATTTGCCCACTTGCTGGTAATTCTCAGTGTCATAGTTATGCTGGCAGGGGCATTACCCTATTTTTTGGATACGTTATCTGGCAAGACCAGACCTAACCTCGTTACCTGGTTTATGTGGATGCTGGCACCTGCAGTTAGTGCGGGTGCCGCTCTGGCTAGTGATGCAGATGTCTGGGCAACTACTCGAGTGATTGTCGGCGGTTTTGTGCCGTTAATGGTATTAGCAGCGGCGTTTGTTAGTAAACACGGTCATTGGCAATTGACTCGTTTTGATTTGGGTTGCGGGGCTCTTTCGTTACTGGCCTTAATCTTCTGGGGTGTAGTGGATTCGCCTTTGATGGCTATTGTGCTAGCCACAGCCGGAAATACAGTGGCATCCGTGCCAACATTGATTAAAGCCTGGAAATTTCCAGAGACCGAAACCAGCATTACATTTGCAACGAGTTTTATCAGCAGTCTGCTTATTTTGCCGTCGATTCCTGTATGGAATATTGAGAATGCCGCTTTTCAAATACTCTTATTGCTTACTACGGGGCTTTTACTTATTGCTGTCCACTGGACAAAACTCGGGCTAGGCAATAGCTAAGTGACCGGGAGCTTTTACCAGGTAATTAATTCTGCTGGAAGGTGTTCGGTTCGATTAGAGTAAATAACGCTGCAATACCGGTCGGCGAAATCTACCCGAGTTATAGCCGTGTTGTGTGATACCCAATTAGCTTCCCAGGCTCCGGCGTAGTTTTCCTTATGGCGATTGATTTGCATTATGGCGTTTATAAACTGGTCTACGTAATCGCCATGAGCGACCAGGGCGATATGGTCATTACTATTGCCATGTTGTTGCAACAGATTTTCTAATGAACTTTCCACTCTTGCGACAAATTCAGTATCAGATTCGACGGTGCGGTTATACCATCCATCAGTGGTAAGGCTCTGGGGTAGTATCAGTTCAGGAAAGTGTTCAGAAAAATAGTCCCTACCGGGCCCGGCAATACCTGTTTCCGCTCCACTTTCGTTTACCTCGTATAAACCTTTTCTTTCAAATACATCGAGTAATGCTTCGGCCTTAAGATTACATGTTTTAGCGACATAACCTGCGGTTAGAATTGAGCGTAGCATCAAACTACAGTAGAGAGTTTTGATGCCGTGATCGTAGTCGTTACCACTGTGATAAGGGTGCTGCATAGGCTCATTGCCCGGTGTAACCAGGTGTTCGCCCAGTAATCTGGCTTGACTATGGCCCTTGTCGGATAACGTCGGATCGGGTTTTCGGCCCGGGGTATTTTCACTACCCTGATACAGCACGTTGTTCTCGGATTCACCATGACGAATTAAATACAGTCGCATAACTTCCTCAAAAGACACATTGTCAATGTTAGTATAAAAGCCTGATATTAGGTTGCTATTATACTCAACGTTGGTTCACTAACCATATTTCCTGTATCGCTTAGATTATGCCCACAGCCCCGACTTCTTCTTCCATTCATTATGACGTCATCATACTTGGTGGTGGTGCTGCTGGATTAATGTGTGCGCTTACAGCAGGCCAACGGGGCCGACGAGTGCTACTGCTGGAGGCTAGCAATAAGCTGGGCAAAAAAATTTTGATGTCTGGTGGCGGGCGCTGCAACTTTACCAATCTTGAAGTTCTAGCCGAGCATTTTGTATGTGCAAACCCACATTTTGTGAAATCAGCCTTAAGTCAATATTCCCAGTGGGATTTTATAAGTCTGGTAGCGCAATATGAGGTGGCTTATCACGATAAGGGGCAGGGGCAGCTTTTCTGTGATAAAAGCGCTAAAGATATTCTCAACATACTGACCAGAGAATGCAGCAAGGCGGGTGTCGAAATGTTGCTAAGCTGCAGTACTGAAGACGTAGCCACAAAGCCTGGATCAAAAGGCTTTAGAGTGAAGTCTGGGGCAGGGGATTTCTCCTGCCAAAGCCTGGTAGTTGCCACTGGTGGATTGTCGATTCCAACTTTGGGCGGCGCAACGGGTTATGGTTATCAATTGGCTCGACAATTTGATATTGAGGTATCTAAGACCGAAGCCTCCTTGGTGCCTATGACCCTAACTGGAAAGTGGCTAGACTTGGCGAATTCTTTATCCGGTGTGGCCGTGTCGGTTAACGTATCTGTTCCGGGTAAAGGTTTTACAGAAAGCATGCTGTTTACTCATCGGGGCTTAAGCGGGCCTGCCATCTTGCAGCTCTCCAACTATTGGCATCTCGGCGAATCGATTTGCATTGATCTGTTGCCGGGAGAATCATTTTTAGATGATCTTCTGTCGTTAAAAGAAACTCAACCCAAAGCGACGATATTGTCTGCCTTAAACACTTACTTGCCAAAATCAGTGGCAAAATTTTTGATTACGCTATGGTGGCCAGAATACACTGACACCTCATTGCAGGAGATTAAGAACACCGTGATCCGTGAGATAGCGAACCAGGTACACCAGTGGAAATTGAACCCTTCAGGTACTGAGGGTTACCGAACAGCTGAAGTAACCCGCGGTGGAGTTGATGTAGATTCAATATCTTCAAAGTCCATGCAGGTAAAAAGTCTGCCAGGGCTCTTTATGGTGGGTGAAGTGTTGGATGTTACAGGTCATCTGGGTGGCTACAACTTTCAGTGGGCCTGGTCTTCAGGCTATGTTGCTGGAATTAATGCATGAACGTTATTTTTAATAGGTAGCACGGACTTTAGATAGAAATACTATTCGACTAGAGATGAATGCCAGACAAAATCATTATCCAATACCCGCCGGAGCTGGTGTATCCATTCGGGTTTCTGCTAATCAAACAGTGCGGCTCATAAACTCCGAGGGTGGGCAGGTTGTCGATACCTGGGTATTCAATGCCGACGATGCTTCAGAGTACCTTTCCATGGAACATAGTCGGTCGGCTTTGTACAAGCTATGGTTTCGGCCGGCCGATGAACTCGTGACAAATAAATTCAATCCGATATTGCGAATTAACGCAGATACTTCGCCAGGCATGCACGACACCTTACACGCAGCCTGTAGTGAGGGTAGCTATCGTTTCTATGGTAAGGGTGACAATCACCCTAATTGTCAGGACAACCTTATTGCTGAGCTAGAGGAGCATAATTTCGCATCGACAGCTATTCCATGCCCCTGGAACTTATTTGAACATGCGCTGGTTAACTCAGATATGACTTTATCGGACTTGCCAGCCAGTGTCAGAAAAGGGCAGTACGTTGAATTGACCATGCTTATGGATGTGCTGCTGGTTTGCTCAGCTTGCCCATCAACAGTGGGTGGTATTAGCGGTCGAGCACCAACTGGCGCGCTTATTGAGTTTAGATGATAAATAGCTTTACCGCTTGCCTGGAATCTACTAAGCAAGTTTAATTTTGAGCAGGCTCTATGTGCGCCTTAACGCGTTTGAGTGTCATATCTGCATAACCATAAGGCTCAACTGCGCGAAGCATGCTCCAAAAACTTTCCACCCATAACGGGTCTGTAGATTTAGCTGATAACTGAATTACTGAATCCGCATCGATCCAGTAGTGCCTTTCTTCTGCAGGTTCTGCAATGGCACTAAGTTCTAAAAGGGCTGTGCCATTTGTGCCGTCGATAATAGAAAAACCTTTAAAATTCTCAATGTCTTTCAGCGAAAGCTTTCCATCGGAATGAATTTCAATGTGCATGAAGTGTCCACCAGTTGTGTTGGAGTGTCATAAATGTTGGGGTTTTCGAATAAACAATTTACAAAATAGCGTCGCATAGAATTACACGAGCAGATTTGCTTTTGAAGAAATTCGAATTGTAAGTAAACTGCTATTCTTTATTTCGTTGAGCATAAACCATGAAGCCAGAAAGATGGGCAAACCCTAGTAATAAAATATTTCCTTATCAAGTTGGTTTTACCTCACCCCCACACGATTTTGATGCCGCTGTCAGTGATTTTCTACGTATATCCCCTCGCGTAGTTGGTGCTCACGGCAGAATGCTTCACCTGAAGGAATATCAACATCAATTAGCTCAACGTAAGGATAATTTCCACCTGCTGGAGGAGTTTGTTGAATGCATGTCCAACAATGGTGCCGATGTTTGCGGTCAGGTTGGCACCAACTGGGTTCATGCCGGCGGTAAAACACCGGGAGACATTAGACAGTTTTGTGATCGTATGAGTGATACCTACCAAACTCCTCTGCATATGGCAGGTATGTGTCTAGTGGAAGGGTTACGTGAATTGAATGTGGAGAAAGTCGCCCTGAATTCAGTTTATTTTTGGCCCGACTGGCGCGATGGTATTGCGCGATTCTTGCGCGATGCGGGTTTCGATCTCGTTTATGTTGGTAATGTCGTAGACCAGGGTTTTTACAAAACGCAGCAAGAAGTCAACGATTTGACCTGGATATTCCCTGGCGAGCTAGCGGAAAAATCCATGCAGTACGTGGCCGAACAGGCACCCACGGCTGAAGCCATAGTTGTTAACGGAATGCCGAATTTTAGGCAACCAGATGGTTTGCCCGTTCGAATGGTGTCGATTGGCAAAGAGTTGGAAGAGGCGATTGATAAGCCGATTGTATCTTCCGACTTTGCATTGTACTGGCGCATCTTCAAGACTTTGGGTGTGCGACCAGAAGGCGAGCATGGCCGACTGCTCAGTAGCCTGATCTAGCAGGGAGCGCAGTTCTTGAGTGTCAAGTTTATCAATCCCGTAGCAGACTGCCTGATACCGATCAAACCCTATACGCTTTGCCTGGACTTGAGTCGCCCGGTGGTTATTGGTCTGGTCGTCAACAAAATTGTTGGCTGTGATCTTCTAATGCACGAGATTGGTGAAACACTGATGTCACTAAATCCAGATATCCGCATAAAGACCTTTGAGACAGGCACAATTACTTATGCCGCTAGCGAGCTAATTGACGAGATAGCGACACACTGTAATGCAGCAATTTGTGCCATCGGGCATTGTGGCTCCTGTACCGCAGGAACAGTGAAAGATGGCATTGCGTTAATAGAGCGTGGCATTCCTGCAGTCAGCTTGATAACGTCCATATTTTGGGAGCAAGCAACAGCCTTAAGTAGATCATTGGGTTGGCCTGGTGCACCGCGTATACAATTGCCCTACCCAATCTGGGGAACTGGTACTGCGTATATGAATTCGGTAGCGAATCAAATAATCTATGAAATAATTCAGGCACTGGAAGCTAATCGTGAAGCGAGTGCTTGAAGCAGCAACGGAATATGATGCTGTAGAGTTGTTACATCAAAGCGGTAGCACCGATGGTTTGCCGGTGATTGTGCCTACTGTTAATCGTGTAGCGGCGATGATTGCCAGGGTCGACCTTGATGCGGATTTATCTTTAGGTGAAATAGGGCCCAAACTAGGTGCAGCAACTATAGAGAAGGTGGCTGCAGCTGCCGTGATGGCAGGCTGTTTACCTGACCACTTTCCGGTGGTGATAGCCGCGATAAGGCTGGTTTGCCGTAATGAATTCGATATTACAGAAGTAAATCAAACAACCCACTGTCTGGCGCCATTGATTCTAGTCAATGGTCCGGCCCGAACAGAATGCGGTCCAATCAATTCCGGGGCAGGGATACTTGGTCCTGGGAATCGCGCCAGTGCATCAATCGGACGAGCTCTGTCTTTGGTTTTAATTAATATTGGTGGCAGACAAAGTGGCGTCACCGATATGGCCGTGTTTAGCACACCGGGGAAATTTACGGCTTGTTTGG
The DNA here is from genome assembly GCA_047615875.1 of Parasphingorhabdus sp. GTDB lineage: Bacteria > Pseudomonadota > Gammaproteobacteria > Arenicellales > CAJQKF01 > JBLHGU01. Next base: position 41,087 of record JBLHGU010000014.1, on the reverse strand, counting down.
CCGAGGCCGAGGAATTATCACCCTTCGACTCTTATCATCAATCCATTGGTTTCCACAAAGAAGAAAGCGTAGTTACAATAATTGGCGTCGAGGCTCCACATTCTCTCATTCTGGAACCGATCGGAGACGTTGAAAAAGATGCGCTAAGGCTTCTCCAGTGCATTGCTGCTGTAATAGCCAACCCTGCAAGTAATCATGTTTATAGGGCAGGTGAGGGAGGGATGGTTGTGGTATTGAATCCGGAACATGCCATGATATTGCACAAGGCTGGTTATAATCGGAAGAGCGTTCAATTAGCCATACAGAGTTATGCATATATTAGTCGTGAATATGCAGATTCACTATTTAGTGGTCTAAACTTCGTGCATAAGGATGACACCGACAAACTGTATGCCGTTAGAGATGCCGAGCAGATTATGTTGGTAGTTGCTGGTGGAATGGGTTCCTACTCAATGGTTCTGCCTAGCTGGGCCTATGCACCCCATGGCAATCAGCCGTTATCCAAAAAATTTGATGTGTATCCTTACTGTGATACTCCAATTAAACCGATCAGTTAGTTTGCTTTTGAGAGTTATTGCAGTGCAATTGCTTAATAAAAATCAGTGAAGATAAATGAATAAAATACTTGGGCTTTGGGCAACGCCTAGATCAACCTCTACGGCTTTTGAAAAGGTGATGGACCATCGGGGTGATATGACCTGTTTTCATGAACCCTATAACGAAGCATTCTATTTTGGAGAAGAGCGCAGAGTAGATCGTTATTTCAAGGCCGACCCTGAATTGAAACCCACCAAAGGATTAACCCTTGCGTCGGTTCACAAAAAAATGGCGGCGCTGGCTGAGACCGATAAGGTATTTATAAAGGACTTTGCTTATTCTATTATTCATATCGCGGACGAGCAGTTTCTGGATGCCTTTACCCATACTTTTCTAATTCGGAATCCTGAGAAAGTCCTGACATCAATGCATTCACGCTGGCCTGATGTTGCACTGGGAGAAATTGGATTCGAAGACTTACATACATTATTTACCCGTATCGCTGACAAGCTGGGCAAGGCCCCGCCGGTTATTGATTCAGATGAGTTGCTGGATAATGTGAATGCTGGCATGCGAGCCTACTGTGAATCTGCAGGGATTACCTTTATACCCGAGGCCATGAATTGGCAGGGTAGTGAGTCAATTCGAGAAAACCCGACCTGGAACAATGACGAACATGGTTTTCATGATAGTTTGAAATCCAGTAAAGGTTTTATGAAACAAAAACGCGAATACCCGCCCTTGAGTTCCAGTGCAGATATGATTCGTCTCTATGAAGCATCAATGCCGCACTACGAAAGCCTATTTAAACACCGCTTAAAGTTTTGATCTAATGGGAGAAAGGCTTGCAACGGAGTTTTTTGCCGAGACTCCGAAATGAGTGCTTCATGTTCGATGTGATTGTGCTCGGTGCAGGAATTGTTGGAACCACCACCGCTTACTTCTTGGCAAAGTCTGGTAAGTGGGTTGCACTGGTGGAAAAAGGTCGAATCGCTGGGGAGCAACCTTTGCATAGCAGGGGTTCAGTGAAGGTGCAGGGACGACACTGAGCTGAAACTACAATTCTGTTGCGTTCTTTTGAGATTTGGCGAAGAACCGAGGCCGAATTGGGTAAAAGAGTTGACTGGTGTCAAAAAAGTCAGATGTTAACGGCCTATGATGAGGACCAGATGGCTATATTTGAGGCAAAAATACCTGAGCAGAAGGAATTTGAAATACCCGCCCAAATTCTAACACCGGCATAAGTACGAGTTACGCTACCGCATTTGAAAACTGGTGCGTGAACAAGTCGAGTGCTAAAACTGCTGGGAATAAAACACCTCTCTCATTAACGGCCGTAGTGAAGTAGATCTAAAAGTTTTTCAGCGACCAGGTTTGCCTGCTGGTCGATGAGCTGTTTGTTTATAGTATTTATATTTGCCATGCGGTTTTGAAACCTTCTAAAACCGCTTCTTCAACCGTGCGAGGAGAAATCGCATCGCCAATGAAATGAACTTCCGCGTTCAGATTTTTTAGCCATGCATGTTGATTGTTGGCCTGTGGCGCATAGCAGCTTATGATGGTGTCGACATTGTCACAGATAATGGGTTGATTGCTGGTCATATGCTGAAAGTAGGCTGTGCCATGTTCCGCGCCGTAAAAGCGCGCGAAAGGAATCATCTCAACTTCCAATGCATGTAGTTCGCCTATCCATTGATCTCGAACAATACCCTGTAAAGATTCACCAGGCACACTGCCGCCACAAAGTAAGCGAACATGATGACCGTTCTGGGCAAGCTTTTGCGCAATACCCAGTCCGCTCCAGTCACAGGCCCAATCGGCAATAACTACATGATGGCCGACATCTTTTTCAGTAGCAATTACACTCCATGAATCGAAAAGGTCTACACCATCTACCTCGACGTCGGGCAATCGTGGTGTCGCGCCGGTAGCAATAATCACCACATCAGCATGCATCTGTTTAAGAGAGCCATGATCCAATTCTGTATTTAGCTGCACTTCTACATTGGTTTGGTTAAGTTCATGAACCAGATTAGTTGTTACCCCACCAAATTCAGCTCGGCCAGGGAGTTTTTCCGCCAGATTAACCTGTCCACCCAAACGACCGGATTTTTCAATTAGTCGTACACGATGACCCCTTTCTGCTGCGGTTATCGCGGCCTTGATTCCACCGGGTCCACCGCCAACCACGACGACGGTTTGTATTAAGTCAGCTTGTTGGCCGATTTCGAAATTCTGCTCACGGCCACTGATGGGGTATTGAATGCAGGAAACAACATGATGGGCTAGCCTGTGACCGACGCAAGCTTGATTACAACCTACGCAGGCGCGTATATCTTCACTTCGACCGGAGGAAAACTTATTTACAAATTCCGGATCGGCGATTAATGCTCGCACCACACCGACCATGTCGGCTTTGCCTTCAGAAAGTATTTCTTCGGCAACCTGAGGCTGATTGATTCTTCCTGCTACTAGAACAGGCTTACTTACCGATTGCTTCAATCGTTGTGAATCATTGGCAACAAATGCGGCTGGCACTGCCATGGGAGGAAAAACATGTATCCATCCCCCGGGCGCCGCTGTGGAACCCGATATCACACTGAAATAATCCAGATGATTATCGGTCTCCAGAGCTTGACAGATTTTTATGATCTCGCTGGCATCCATGCCATCATCTATTTTTTCATCCAGGGTTATGCGAATTCCAAGGGCTTTGCTATGGCCGATCTTTGCTCTGGTTTGACTGACGATTTCGCGTAACAGACGCATCCGATTGTCAAAGCTTCCGCCAAACTCGTCTGCTCGATTATTGGTTTTTGGATTCAGAAACTGTGCTATGAGGTAACCCATACTCGCAAGGATCTCAATTCCGTCGAGTTCAGCTTCGGCCAGGCGGGCCGCAGCATCTACATAGCTTTGAATTATTTCCCACACCATGTCAGTGGGCATAGGCACGGATACAACCCGATAACGTTCATCGGGAATATCCGAGGCAGAATAAGTCAGGGGTTTCGAACCATCGTGACTCAAGCGTACAGCTCGACCGGCATGGAAAAGTTGTCCGAACACTGGGGTATCAAATTCTCGGCAAGCCATCGTAAGTTTTTGCATGCCGGCAATAATGTCGTCGCTGCCGGCATAGAGGAAGGATTCCTTATAGCCGTAGCTTGGATGAACGGTCATGCCTTCGAGAATAATCAGTCCAACACCACCCCGAGCACGGGTCTGGTGATAGGCGATAAGTTGCTCTGTAGCGACCCCATTGTGGCCCAGGGTTGTGCCGTGTGGCGGATTAAAGATTCTGTTGCGAATCCTTATGGGTCCGAGACTTATTGGCTGAAGAAGGTTTTCGAACATTTAGCTTATTTGTAATGACAGGGTCTTAGATAATAAGTTTTAATCTGTTGAAAATACTAAACTATATTTTCGTTTTTGTAAAAATACACGAAATAATTTCTAGAGCGGCACATGTCTTTGAAATCACAAGACCCTGGGGTATTGACGTTTTTTGACCAGCAGTTGGTAGACAGGCTTAACGCGAAAACCGAAGACGGTTCGGCTTTGCCCAATATAGCTTATACCAGTGAGGCTTTTTATAAGCTTGAACAGCAGACAGTATTTCGTAGAACCTGGGCATTTGCAGAGTTTGCCCATAAATTCGAAAATCCGGGAGACATGATTCCCGTTGAAGTTGCGGGTCAACCTCTGGTGTTGGTTAAGGGGCCGGATAATGAGATCCGCGCGTTTCATAACGTTTGTCGGCATCGTGGAGCCCGATTGGTGAGCGAGGTAGTTCGCGGCAAAAAGAACTTTGTCTGCCCAAATCATTCCTGGAGTTATAGTTTGAAAGGAAGCTTGCTGGCCCGACCGCATTTCCATGGCGGAGAAAAACATGATGTTAACAGGTCAGAGTGTCATCGAGCAGACCTCGTGCAGGTACGTTGCGATACCTGGCATGACTGGGTATTTGTGAACCTGGACGGAAATGCGGCAGACTTGCGGGAATACATTCAGCCCATAACCAGTCAGCTCGAAGCTTATGACTTTAACATTCTGAATTTTGGTGACTCGATAGAATTCGAAATCAAAGCTAACTGGAAATTGGCTATAGAGAACTTTATCGAGCCCTACCATGTGTTCTCCTGTCATCCCTGGTTAAACTCGTTTGTCAGTATGGCGGAGCGTGATCCGCCAACATTTAAAGATCACGTGCTGCAATGTGGCTATTCCTTTCAGAAAACTGATCCAGCCCGTGGTGAAGGTTTGCCATATTTTCCAGATTTACCCGTTGAAAAACAGAATCGTGGCGACTGGTTTGTATTGTTTCCGAATTTTGCCTTTGAAATATTCCCGGACCAGGTAGATGTTTTTATTGCGACACCCTTAGGTTTTAATCAATGCCGTGAAACAATAGCCCTTTATTTTGTTGGCGATGGAGCGAGTTCACCGGACTACACCAAGGGAAGAAATACAGTAATTAGGAACTGGCATGATTTAAATAACGAAGATATTGGCGTTATCGAACGAATGCAGGCTGGCAGATCTTCCGATGGCTTTGACGGAGGTGTGTTGTCACCATATTGGGACCCGGTATTGCAGCACTTTGCCAGACTAATCTATCATTCTATGGAGGACGCCCAATGAAAGCTGTTTTACTGACCGGTCATGGTGGCTTGGACAAATTGCAATTTCGTGAAGATGTAGAGGTACCAGTTGCCCAACCCGGTGAGGTTTTAATTCGAGTCAATGCTTGTGGTTTGAATAATACGGATATCAATACGAGAACTGCGTGGTACTCAAAGGGCGTTGAACAGGGAATTACTGAAGACGCAGTTATTGATGGTTACTTTGATTCGAATGACGATGATGGTAGCTGGGGTAGCGGCGCAATTCATTTCCCAGTTATTCAGGGCGCGGATGTATGCGGCGCAGTGGCATCAACGAGAGATCATTGCAACGCACATCTAATTGGTAAACGGGTCATGGTTGATCCATGGTTTCTGAATCCAGCGGCCCCGTTTGATATGGCTACGGCAAAATATTTGGGCTCCGAGATTAATGGAGGTTACGCCGAATACATTGCAGTGCCTGCCAGCAATGTTCATTTAATCGAATCCAGCTATAGTAATGAAGAACTAGCTACCTTTGCCTGTGCTTATGGTACGGCGGATAACCTGATAGAACGTACAGGACTAACTGCTGGGGAAACCATCGTTATATCCGGTGCATCCGGCGGGGTAGGGTCGGCTGCCATTCAACTGGCAAAAATTCGCGCTGCCAGGGTGATAGCCATCTCCAGCCAGGGTAAAGAACAGGCATTGCTGAAATTAGGCGCAGATCATGTTGTTAATCGCAACAGTGATGATTTAAAAACAGAAATCAGAGAACTTGCGAACGGAGAGGTTGACGTAGCGGTAGATGTTGTAGGCGGCGATACATTTACCCTGTTGGTAGACTGTTTACGGCAGGGTGGACGATATTCCAGTAGTGGTTGCATTGCTGGGCCGATGGTTGATTTTGATTTGAGAAAGCTTATTTACCGGGACCTGCAACTAACGGGTGCGACAGTTATTCCCCCAGGCAGCTTCGCCAGGTTAGTTAAATACATCGAGCGTGAGCAATTAAAACCCGTGTTGGCCGAGTCATGGCCGTTGCGCGATCTCGCCCAGGCACAGCAGTCATTCATGAAGAAAACTCATATCGGAAAAATCGTTGTGACAATCTGAAATAATAGCCACAGCGTAAAATATGAGGCCGTCATGAAAGTAACTGTCTCATTTGGCGACCTCTACAGCAGAAGAGTTTCCGGTAAATACTACGGATTTTTCCAGTCTTGGGGCACCGGTAGTCGTAGACTTGGAATTCTGGGAAAGCCAGTGGAATCATAAAAGCTCATGTTCTACATCTTTTTACGCTCAATTGATCTCCCAGGATAGTCAATTAGTAAGGATAATTTAACTTCGAAAATAAATATTGAACGATTCTTCGCTAACCTGCGACTTAACCCTCGAACCCCATGTGGGGCAAAAATTTTAAACCAAGAGGATTAAACAATGAAATCAGCTAATTATTCATCAGCCATTGCAACCCTGATCACAGGCGCCGCTTTAATAGCAACCATGGGTGCGGCCCAGGCCAAGCCAGATTTGGTCGTCAATATTTCAGCCCTACCAACGATAGTGGTAAAAAATATTGGCACCTCACCCAGTAGAACTCAGTACACCACAGTCCATTGCCAACGACTTGGAGCGGGTTCCTGTGCTGAATCGCCCGCTATGGCGCCTTACGAGCATCCTGCTTATCCAAATCGAGCTGCGGTGAAGATTTCATCGCTTAAGCCTGGCCAGAGCCATGTGCATACACTCACATTCTGGAACTCATTAAAACGGCGTCCTGATAATTACCGCTTTACCGCCCGTGCTGATGATGGAAATAACATTCCCGAGAGTAACGAGGCAAATAACGGCCACATGGTGATAAAGGCACTTTAATGCCACACCCTAATTTGTAATGACTGAGTTTAACAACCAGAAATACCTCTCAGGGTCTGCTTTGCGCAGGTCGTGATCGGTGTTAATTCAAAAAACACTGCTGGTGTAAAAAACAGGCGCAGCGGGAGTCACCAGACTCTGTCTATGCTGTGAAAAACCCCATTGTTTCAGCTTGACTCACCGATATTCTTGGGTATGCTGCGGTTTTTTACTACCTCCTTTGCATCAATGGCTGTTAGCGTCGCTGCGTTCTATCGCTTTGTTCAACTACCCGACTTCAAGAATTTGCGGCAGTCTATTCTGGATGCCTGTGTGTCCAATGGGCTGCTGGGCACTATTCTGCTTGCTGAAGAAGGTATAAACGGCACGATTTCCGGATCACGAGAGGGATTGGGTGAGATCAGGCTGTTTTTGTCCAGAGATGAAAGACTAAAGAGCCTGCCGTTTCGGTATTCCACTGCGACTGAGGCTCCTTTCCACAGAATGAAGGTTAAATTGAGGAAGGAAATTGTTACCCTTGGAGTGCCAGAAATTAACCCGGCAGAACAGGCCGGTGAGTATATCCAAGCGAGCGACTGGAATGCTGTGATCTCTGATCCAGAGGTTTTGCTAATAGATACCCGCAATAAGTACGAGACCGCTATTGGTTCATTTGAGGGGGCGATAGATCCTAATACCACCAATTTTCGCGATTTTCCTGAATGGTTGGAAAAACAGGGGTACGAAACAAATCATAAAATTGCCATGTTCTGTACCGGTGGCATCCGTTGTGAGAAATCCACTGCGTTTCTGAAGTCTCGCGGCTTTCAGAATGTTGTTCATTTAAAGGGAGGCATCCTGGATTATCTGGAGAAAGTTCCAGAATCACAGAGTAAATGGGCAGGTGAGTGCTTTGTTTTCGATGAGCGGGTTTCAGTCGGGCATGGTCTTAAGCCCGGTGAATATGTGTTGTGTCGTGGTTGTCGACACCCGCTGACCGACGAGGAAACCCTGTCAGAATATTATGAAGAAGGTGTTAGTTGTCAGCATTGTTTCAACCATTCCTCAGAAAAACAAAAGGCCGGATATCGTGAGCGACAAAGACAGATGGATCTGGCGGAAGAAAGAGAATCTGAGGAACAAGTCGTTAAGTCCGAGTAGAGAATTACACGTTAATTGCAGCGAGTTCTCCACGCGCGGAGCACAGCATTTCGAGATGCTCCAAAGTTTTTACTACAAAAACGATCGAACAATTTCCGCAGTTACTCCCGGTTGATGTCCAATCCACTTTTGTTTTATAACGCCATTTCGATCCAGTAAAAGATTATAGGGGGTGCCTAGCGGCTGAAACGGAGCGCCGTCTACAGTTTTTATAAGACCTAAATTAGAGCCGTGAAACAACGGTACGGTGTATTCCATACCATGGGCAAAGGATTGACTTTTCTGTAGTGATTCGGCAAATGAAACCGTCAGAAAAACTACATCTTTTTCTTCTTGCAGTTGATTATAAAGTGCTTGGTGTTTTGGCCACTTTAGTTGGCAGATGCCACACCAGCTGCCCCAGAATTTAAGCACTACTACTTTGCCTTTATACTCATCAAGTTGATGACGATTACCCTGCTCATCAGTAAAGCGAATGTTGTGAAACTGTTCACCGGGAGCCTCCCCGAGGGATGCTTGTGTCATAGTTGTTGTGGTAAACAGAGCAAAAATAAACAGAGCTTTTAGTGTTTTTATCATTATTGAGTGGGTCGCTTTGGAGTGTTCAGAATTCATTGCGTAAGTTGGACCCGCGTAAGGTCAGGTAGTTCCAAAGAAGCTTGGCTTAGTGAAGGATTAGCGACTTATGCGGTTCTGTGGGGTAAGTGTCAAGCCGCAGTCTCAGGTAAAGTAGGTCATTAAATTGTGTGGATTTTCCATGACCCCGGTAAAACGTATTTTTCTAATGCTGATTCTGCCGCTAATTGCGGCTGGCTTCGCTGTGGCCTGGTACAAAGCGAATGAGCACTTTGTTAGCACTGATAATGCTTATGTAAAAACTGCCACTGCCGTGATTAGTTCTGACATTGATGGTCGTGTGGTGAGTGTGGCGGTCAAGGATAATAGTCATGTCACCAAGGGTGAATTGTTATTTACCCTGGATCAACGCCCCTATGAGATTCAACGAGAAAGAGCTGCAGCCAAGCTAAAAACTGTTACTTTCACGTTACAGTCTATCCGTGCAGAATACACTCAGAATCTGGCCCAGATAGCCGAGGCGGAGAAACGGGTTGTCTACCTTAAAAAGGAATTTGAGCGACAACAGGATCTGGTCAAAAAAGGTGTTGGCGCCAAGGCCACGTTGGATGAGGCAACTCACGAGTGGGACAGGGCGGGTCAGGATTTGCTGGTGGTAAGACAGCGAGCCTTAAAGGTATTAGCCAAATTGGGCGGTGATGCAGATCTTCCAACACAAAACCACCCGATGTATCTTGAAGCTGCTGCGGCAGTAAGCGAAGTAGAATTGATGCTAGCCTATACAAGAGTGCTTGCCCCATCCGAAGGCGTGGTCAGTGGAATGGAGCTGGGTGTGGGAGAATGGGTTGAACAGGGGCGACCAGTTTTTTATCTGGTTGGTACACAAGGACTCTGGATTGAGGCTAATCTTAAAGAAACACAGCTTGCCAATGTTAGTGTTGGTCAATCTGTTGAAGCCACACTGGATGCCTATCCCGATCGAGTATTTCGTGGTGCCGTATCCCATATAAGTCCCGCTACCGGGAGTGAATTTATGGTGTTGCCGGCTCAAAATGCTACGGGTAACTGGATTAAAGTAGTGCAAAGGGTGCCAGTCAGAATAGAGCTCGACAGTGACGAAAGTGGATCTCTTTTACGCGCTGGTATGACTGTTTCGGTTTCAATAAACACAGATGCAACAACTTCAGAGCCATAACTGAAGCAGGCAAAAGCTGGTGAACCAACAATCAGAAGTATCGGACGATGAAGTAGGCCTACCACAATGGTTGAGCTTTCTTTCGGTCACTCTTGCGGCGTCAGTTTATGCAGCAGCCTGGACCTTGCCTAACGCGGTGCTACCGCAGATGCAGGGCGATCTTGCTGTTAGTCTGGATCAAATTTCCCTGGTAGTTACAGCAACCGTTGTGGCAGGTGCAGTTGGGATTCCACTAACACCCTGGCTACGTCAGCGTCTTGGTACCAAGAGATTGCTGATAACCGCACTGTCTTTGTTTTCTCTGACATCTATTATGGTTGCCAGTGTTAACAGTCTCGAAGAGGTTCTCCTGTGGCGCATTTGTTCGGCACTAGCAGGCTCGCCCATCATTGCCTTATCCCAGGCGGTGACTATGGATACTTTTCCGCTTAGTAAACGACCGCTGGCCTTTTCTATTTGGTCGGTTGGATTGGCAGCCGGTTGGGTTTTTGCACCAACCATAGGTTCGTGGCTTGCTGATCTGGTTAGTTGGAGGCTAACTTTTTTAAGTGTCGCACCGTTCGGCGCAATGGCGCTGGCGTGCTGCGCCATGTTCATGCCTGCAGAAAATACATCGGGTAAAGCCAAGCTCGACTGGACCGGTTTTTTAACCCTGGCTATCGCTCTGACCATGGCTCAAACCGTGATTAATCAAGGGCAGCATCTTGACTGGTTTAACTCTACGGAAATTCCGATTTTGGTGGCCGTTGGATTGCTTTCGTTCTACCTCTACATTGTGCATACAATCTATTGCAAAGAGCCATTTCTAAACTGGCAGATATTCAAAGATCGAAACCTGGTGCTCGGCCTGCTCATAACGATGGTTTATGGCTACATCGGCCTGGTGCCAATGGTAATTTTGCCTACTATGATGGAGGAAATGCGCGGACTGGAAGTTTTTACTACAGGATTACTCGTGTTACCTCGCGGAATATCCAATATCATTTTTATGCTAGTCGCAGGCTATTTCGCCTCCAGGTGTGACCCACGCTTGTTGCTGGCAGGCGGTCTGGCAACATTCGCTGCTACTAGCTTGTATATGGCGCAATACAATTTAAATATCGGGGTTGCAGATATTCTTTGGCCAACCATAATTCAAGGTGCTTCCATGGCATTCATATGGGTGCCAGCCATGTCCTTGATGTATGCAACACTAAAACCCCACTTGCGAACATCCGGTGCCACCATGGTATCCCTAACCTATAATCTATCCAGTAGTTTTGGTGTTGCACTTGCGGTGATTGTGTATAGTCGATCAAGTGACATTAATCGATCAGAACTCAGTGCTTTTATTGAACCAGCCAACAAGATTGTGCAAAGTTCGGGAATAATTTCGGATTTTTCCAGTTCTGCACAACTCGCGTCAGTAGCCAGTGAAATCAGTTTGCAAGCCGCGGCCATTAGTTACGCGAACGTATTCTGGTTATTAGCAATGTCAGCGGTAGTGGTGTTACCGCTGACATTTTTTCAACGTCGGCCCGCTTCAACCTGATTCTGAATAGAAGAAATCTGATTTCTTCGAAAGATCTAACCGCGCATTCGTTTGCCTGTTGGATCGACTAGAGCTTCATAGTGAATACTGGCATTGATATGCTCGCCTAAAATCTCAACAGTACAATAATTATTATCAGGCTGTTGATCAGATTGAATGTAGGCTAGTGCCAAACTCGATTGAATACGATGGCCGTAGCCACCAGAGGTGATGTAACCGATATATTTTCCATTTGCAAATACTGCTTCTCCACCGTTTGCATCAGCATCGCTATCTTCTAATTGAAGCAATACACGCTTTTCTTTCACCGGATGTTGTTGTTTTTCAAGCGTAGCGTTACGGCCGACGAAGGACTTCTTATCGAACCGTACAAATCGATCCATGCCAGTCTCCAAAGCATCGTAGTCTGGTGAAAGGTCAGAACCCCAACTCGCAAAAGCTTTCTCCAGTCGCATAGACATCAGTGCGCGTGATCCTGCGAGTCTGGCATTGAACGCTTTCCCAGCTTCAAGCAATGACTTGAGTAAAGCTGCCTGTTGATCTTCCGGGCAATAGATTTCGTAGCCAAGCTCCCCGGTAAAGGAAACCCGAACGACGAAGCAGTCTCGCGCATTGCCGACTTTCATCCAGCGTCCAGAAAGAAATTTAAATGTTTCATTCGAGGTATCTTCATCGCAAAGAGATTGCAGTAGTGCTCGTGAGTTTGGGCCGGCAATCATGTGCCCGGCATGAGACTTACTAAGATTTTCTATCTTGATGGAATAATCATTACGGTACTTTTTGAAATGCCGAAAATGAAAATTCTGCATGGCACCGGCACCAAGCAACATGAACTGATTATTGCCCGTATTGGTGATCGTGAAATCGCCAATCACCCGACCCTTTTCGCTCAACATGGGGGATAAGATTGTTTTTCCCTCAACCGGCATGCGATTGGCCAGCACCCGATTTAGCCATTCCTCAGCATCACTGCCAGATACGCGATATTTGGCGAAGGTTGATACATCGAAAATGCAGACACTCTGGGCAGTTGCCAGACATTCTTCGCCAACCCTTTCATGCCAATTACCGCGACGAAACGAATATTGATCAACTGCGGCCGCTTCGTTCTCGGCGTACCATAGTGGGTACTCCCAACCGAACGCCTCACCAAAAACCGCACCGGCCGTTTTCTGAATTTGGTAGACAGGTCGTTTTCTAACCGGGCGAGCGGCCTCAACTTCCTGAAACGGATAAACCCGATCCTGGCGATGTTCGTACCAATAACGGGTCTTAGCCAGGGTGTAGTCGTTATCGGCATAGCTGCCATAACGGGCGACATCCCAGCAATTAATATCCATGCCAGGCTCGCCTTGCATCATCCATTCTGCCAGCATCAGGCCGATGCCCGCACCTTGATTAAACCCAGTCATTACACCACAAGCACAGAAATAGTTGTTTAGATCTGGGTGCGGACCAACTAATGGTCCAAGATCAGGAGAGAAGATCATCGGGCCATTAACCACGCGTTTGATGCCACTGTTACCGACGACAGGCATTACATCAGCAGCCAGCGTAAAGTTGTCTTCCATCCACTCAAGATTATCTGGCAATAATTCGTGGCCAAATTCCAGTGGCGTGCCGCCCACGGCCCAGTGATGCATGGGTTTTTCGTAGGCGCCAAACAATAGGCCAGAGCCTTCTTGTCGAAAATAGGAGTTTGCGGTAGGGAAGCCAATAGTTGGCATTTCGCCACTCATATTCTGAATTTCCGCAATGTTTTCTGTCACCAGATAGTGATGTTGTACTGGTGCAAGAGGTAAAGTGATACCTGCCAGCGCTGCAACTTCACGTGCCCATAGCCCAGCCGCATTGACGACAAATTCAGCTTCAATAGTGCCGTTTTGAGTAACCACTTGCCAGCCGCCGTCAGGCTTCTGATTGGTTTCTATCACCGGGTTATGTCGGTAAACCTCGGCGCCAAAATTTCGAGCGGCCTTGGCATAGGCCTGGGTAACACTGGCTGGATCGACATAGCCGTGATACTGGTCCCACATAGCGCCATATAGCTTGTCAGTTTTAATCTCGAACGGTAGCTTGTCACGAACTTCCTGCCAGTCCATAAAGTGTGCATCTATACCCAGGCGACGACCACGACTAACCGTGATCTTGAAGGAATCCATTTCTTCCTTATCTGAGATTAGCGTAATCCCACCCACCGGATGATAGCCAACGGATTGTCCACTCTCCTGTTCCAGAACAGGGTAAATATCCTGAGCGTATTTTTGTAACCAGGAAACGTTATTGGGGCTAGTTAAGGCGAACAGATTGCCGGCAGCGTGCCAGGAAGAACCTGCAGTAAGCTCTTGTCGCTCAATAAGAACGACATCACTCCAGCCAGCCTTGGCAAGATGATACAAAATACTACAACCGGTAACGCCGCCACCGATTACAACTACGCGAGCATGGGTTTTCATTGGTAAGCTAGAAATTCTGTAAAGGAAGACTTTAGTGTAACGGAATGTCGGCTGTTGAGCTTATATCAGGTCGCTTTGTCTTAACTTCACGAACCGATGCATAACTCGGTAAAGACTATGCGCGGTGAGAAGTTATCCAGTGGTTTAGAATTTGTGGGAAAACAGGTCCAGGCAGGTAGTTTGCACCGTAGTGACTAACTCTTCAGGTCAGTTTTCTGAAGGCTGTCCCTTAATAGCTGCATGTCTCCGATATTCTTGAGAGGGAAACGGTCGAGACTGGAAATTGTAATGTCCGGTATAACTTTAAGACAGTGATCAATAGCTAACTGCGCTTCCTCTACTCGATTTGCCTGTACATAGGATGCTGCAAGAACGAGATGGGCCAGATACCAGCTGGGCATTCTGTTTATGGCTTTATCTGCCCATTCTATCGCGAGCTCGTAGCGCCCAGCCAGAAAGTGGGCCAGGCTGATTACCGTGAATCGGAAAAAGATACTTGGGTCGCGTGGGTTGGAGCGAATAGATATTTCGGAATTTGATATGGCTTCTTCGAGTCGACCGATCTGAACTAATGCTGTGCCAAGACTGCCGTAGGCTACAGAACAATTTGGGTTTAGTTCCAGCGCTCGAGTAAGAGCTGCAACTGACTCTTTGTATCCACCGGTACCCAAATAACTGATACCCAGAGCCCAATGGGCATACTCATTCTGATTGTCCAGTCGGGTCGCACGCAACGCGAGATCATTAGCCGTCTTCTGTGCTGCTTGAATGTCTTCAGTTAAACCCATAAAAGCATTGTGATGATGAATCAGAGAGAGGACCAGGTGGGCCTCAGCGCTTTCGGGATCGAGCTTGATGGCTTTCTCCAGAACAGTTTTAGCTATGCTATAGCTGTCTACAGAGAAATCGTACAAGAGTTGCCAACCGCGCATGGTTAGTTCCCATACTGTAAGGTCTGGGCGCTTGCTTCTTCTAGTCGTTTTACTTGCGGTGAGGTGGACCTGAGTTAGAACCGAGGCAACTACCTTGCGAGTAATTTCATCCTGAAGATCGAATATATCTGTCAATTCGCCATCATAGCGTTCCGACCAAACATGCCCGCCACTACTGCCATCGATAAGCTGTGCGGTAACGCGGATTCTGTTTGCGGACTTGCGCACGCTTCCTTCCAGAACGTACCTGACTCCCAACTCCTGGGCAATCTGCTTTATATCGGTGCTTTTGCCCTTATAGGTAAAGGTTGAGTTTCGAGCAATGACAAAAAGCCAGGGCGACCGGGACAGTGCCGTAATGATGTCCTCAGACATGCCATCGGCAAAATATTCCTGTTCCGAATCACCGGACATATTATTGAATGGGAGCACGGCGATAGAGGGTTTGTCAGGCAGTGGTAAACCTTCATCGACGGTACTCTCGGCAAGTATTTTGTTGTCGTCGGTGTTGGTTACTGGTTGCAAAGACCATTGCCAGACTTGCACCGGCCTCGCTATATTTTTCAGCGAGTGTTCGCCGCTATCTTCAAATCTGGCATCCAGGCGCTCTTGCACATCCTCATAAACTCGTCGGGAAATTGAAATTCCGCCTGGTTCGGCAATCTCCTGAAGCCTGGCGGCAATGTTAACTTCATTACCCAAAATATCATCGCCTTCGATAATAATGTCGCCGAGGTTTATTCCAACACGAAAAACAAGTCGCTTATCTGCATCAACGCCCTGATTGCGTTCTGCCATGGCCGTCTGAACTTCGATCATACATTGCGTTGCATCCACCACCGATGGGTACTCCAGTAATAGACCGTCGCCCATAGTCTTTACAATACGACCGCCGTGTTCAGCAATGCTCGAATCGATCAGTTCCGATCTGTGAGATCGAAACGCAACGAGGGTGCCCGTTTCGTCCACACCCATAAGGCGCGAATAGCCGACCACGTCAGCGGAAACGATAGCGGCAAGCCTGCGTTGAACCTTTTCTTTCATGGGCGGAGTTTAGCCACACCTCAGCAAAGAAGCCATGGCCGCAGGGAATGGAATCGACTGTCAAATGCGACTTACCTGCAACTGAAAATAGATTTTTTGTTGGCCCAATGGAACTTTTGTGCTTACATATCGCTTCAGACGATAGATTTTTCAACCATAGTTAGAATTTAATGCCAAGCAAGAATAATATATCCGAGGTGCTCGCAGATTGGGTGTTTGAGTTTTCAGCTCAACATTTAACCAAAGCAGTTTCTGCGCAGGCGACGCGTAGCATTATCGATACTATCGGTGTTTCCATAGCAGGAGTTGATCATGAAAATGCCCGACTATCACGACAGTTAGCAAATGACACTTATGCAGAAGGTGTATGCCATGTATTTGGGCAGAAGACGACTTTTACTGCACCTGGAGCCGCCTTTTGTAACGGTGTAGCTGCCCATGTGCTGGATTTCGACGATGTTTCCTACGAGGGCATGGTGCATGCCTCGGCGGTGGTCTGGCCGGCTGTGCAGGCAGCAGCGGAGCTTACCAATGCCACAGGTCAGCAGGTGATGATTGCGTTTGTCGCAGCAGTAGAAGCGGAATATGCGCTAGGGCGAGCAATGACTCATGACTTATTCTGGCGTGGTTGGTGGACTACTGGGCTGCTTGGTTCGATTGGTGCAGCAATGGGTGCAGCCAAAGTTCTGCAGCTGGATAAACAGGCAATTATTCAGGCAATCAATATTGCTGCCTGCCAGGCAACCGGGCCCTATGTCGTAGTCGGCTCGCCGATCAAGTCTTATGCTTCGGGAAGGGCAGCGGAAGCGGGTGTGCTGGCGGCCCTTGCCGCACAACGAGGTTTGGTTGGACCAGCACAAACATTTGAACATGAGAACGGTTTTGTGGCTATGTATGGCGAAAACCAATCTGTGCCGGAAGAATTAGATAAACTCGGTACACGGTTTGTTCTGGAAACCTCTAAAGCAACTTTTAAGCGTTACCCGGTTTGTGCTGCGGGTCAGTCCCCGGTAGAGGCGTTACAGAATATTCTGTCGCAAAACGCATTTAGTGGATACGATATTGTTAGCGTTGATTGCGAAGTGACCTCGGATGTTGCTCATTACATGGCCATTGAACGAGCCGGCAATATCACCGAAGCTCAATTTTGTCTGCCATTTTGTTTGGCATGTGTCTTATGTTTTGGTGAGCTTGGGCCGCAACATCTTGCGATGGAGGTAATTAACGATCCGCTAATTATTGCAACCATGTCCAACATTAATGTGACCTATTCAAAAGAGTTGGATCGTCTATGTAAACAGGATGAACGTTATCAGAACGCTGCACAGGTTACAGCAATTACCTGTGCCGGCGTGACTATCACGGAACTGATTCCGGCGCCTACGGGTTTGCCCTTAAATCCCATGAGCAATAGTCAAATTGAAGAGAAATTTCTCTCTTGTGTCAGTGGCGAAATGGATGATGAAATCGCCGGAGCATTACTCTCTCGAATAAAATCACTAAACGAGTTGCAGAACATCCGGCAATTATTTTAACAACCAAAAGCACATTTGTTTCGCTTGCCAGAATTGAATCTTCAATCGAAGCAGTGACGTTCGCCCAGGCTACTGTCGGATGTGTCGATTTCTCCGTATCTCTATTCCTGAAGGCGGCTACGCTTAATTAGTATTCTCCTATTATAAAACTCACAGACTCAGAACAATGCATTGGTTCGAATAAAGCTTGCCGCCGCGCATTTATTTAGAAAAACGGGGTCCTGTATGCTTATTTCTGCCTGTTCCAAATTCTTATTTCGGTGGGTTGTAAAATTAATCTCGCCATTAACATGGGTGTTTTCGGCAAGAGCAGGCTCAGCAAACAGGGTGAATGCAATTTCCCGAATATTATTGCAATAGCAATAGGCAGCAACACGTCCTCTTTGACCATCATCCAGGCCTTCATCGTAAAGCTTTAAAAACTTTTCGGTTTCTACTTCGTCCATTTCAAACTGAGAAACTGCGCTGGCGAGGTCGGCGGCAATCCAGCCATAACCCGCATAATCAAAGTCTACGAGCTTTAATCCAGATTGATTGTGCATTAAATTCTGCGGCACCAGGTCGTTATAACAAAGCGCCATGGGTGAGTCTGGTTTAGATAATAGTTTTTCTAGTTCATAGGCTTTGGCCAGGAGGCGATTAAAACCCGTTGGTATAGACACTCTGGCCCGGTTTGTACCCACCATGAATAATCGTATATCGTCAAAGAACGACCGTTCTCTTATTTCGCCGCTAAGCCCATGTAGGGTTTTTAATATAGTGATGAACGAGCGCTGTAAATCACCTTGTCGATAAGATTCGGGATTAAGCGGGGTGCCTTCAATAAAATCGGAAACGAAGTCTTTGCGATCTGAATCAATACAAATAATCTGCGCAGCAATTCCAGCACGTGCACAGAGATCTTGTGCGGTGATCGAGGCATTTGAATCGGCTCCAAAGGCCTGGTAATCGTCCGGGCGTATTTTTAATACATACCTACCGGTAGAGTTGGTTAATGCCAGGTTGGTATTATTTAAACCGCCTGTCAAAATGGAAATTTCCAAATTCGCTAAGTCAATCTGGTCGTTCCAAGTCGGCAGAAGCTGACCTAAATATTCACGAACCGAAACTGGTATATCAGAGGGTATTTAATGCGATCTTTGTGCATGCCAAATGGTTGCCTATGTCGAAACTGAAGATCTATTTTCGCTGAATACATATCACATTGCTTGCATTCAAAGAGGATTTTGCATGTAGATTACATGGGGGTTGATGCCTTCATCGGGTAATATGAGTTCTAAATATCAGGAATAATCGCCGACTAATAATAAATGCGCTATACGTTCTCCAATGTTGCTCTGGATACCGATCTTTATGAGTTATCGTACAAAACTGATCGAATCGCGGTTGAGCCGCAAGTCATAGAACTTATTGCATACCTGATAGAAAACCGTCATAGAATGGTGACCCGAGACGAGATTGTTCAGGATGCTAAAATTTTGACTAATTTTACGGTGGTCCAGAATCATACAGACATTTTTTTTGCCACCCATCTTGTAAAGCTGTGGGATGGGCGATCTAAGGCGGAGGAGAATAAACCGCCGTCAAATGCAGGGGAGTTTCTACCTCGCTGCATTCCTTCCACCACACCAATGTCTTCCTTGAATACCTTCTCCCAAACTTTCAGTCTGGTTTGCCTGGCAGTTTCAAAGTCGTTACTATCTGCAGCATCACCAAAGTAGTAAATTTGTAGATGATCCAGAGTTTTGTTTGTCGCAATCGGTTCTACCACTCGAGTCCAGAAATGATCGCAGTGAAAGCCAAAAAATACGTTCGGAAATAAAGTAGGGTATTCGGCAATTTTTTCCGGCCAATAGTCTAACACTGGCAAATTCATGCCCTCGATCAAACTATGGTCATAATTGCTACTTCCCTGACCAGCAAACAAATCATCAACGACATAGTCATAGTGATCTTCAAATTTGGAGATCGAATTTAAATCTGGGTGAACCCATGGAAGATGGTAGGCGTCCAGATTATTTTCGATTGCCAGCTTCCAGTTGCCTTTGAATTCAATGGTCAGTTTGCCATGGCTCTTAGCTGGCTTAAGGGTATCGAATTGTGCCTTTGTGGCAAGTTGATCGATACGGGTAATTAGCGGCGCGATATGTTCCTCAAAAGGTGCTGCATCCTCGGATAAATTAACAAACACCAGATCCATCCACACAACACTACAGGCTTGCTTTAAGCCGTGTTTGGTTTTATCCAGGCCATCTAAACTATGAATGCTTTTGCCTCCAATATGTGGGGTGGCCAGCAACTCTCCAGTTAAACTATAACACCAGGCATGATAAGGACAGGTGATCGCTACCTTTACATTTCCGGCTTGCCAGACCAGTTCATTGCCACGATGACTGCAAACATTATGAAACACCCTGACTTGCAAATCTTCTCCACGGCATAGCAATAGCGGTGCGCCAAGAAAAGAAACCGGTTTTAAATCCCCCGGCGAGGGTACGTCGCAGGCATTGCCGATACAGGTCCAGGTTGTGGCGAAGAGTTTTTTCTTTTCAGAATGAAAAAAGCCTTCGTCAGTATAGGCATGATTGGGTAAACCTACGGCCTGACTAATATCTCTGTCGATACGATCCAGGCTTTCCTTTGAGATAGCCTCGGAATGATTAGTAATTTGTGCTATTCCAGATTCAATTTTACTCATAAGAACTTGATACCCGAAAAATTATAGAAATTCCGTTTCATAAAGATAGGAAGACAGGCGTTCGGCGCCAGTTTCAGTAATCAGCATTTGCTCTTCTAGTTTCACGCCCTCGCGGCCACCGACTTCACCACCGTAGGCTTCAACGCAAACTGTCATGCCGGCCTCAAGATAGCCGTCGAAGCCACTGTATTCAAAGTCTTCCGGGTAGGCAATAAATGGATATTCATCACAAAGACCAATGCCATGCAGCATGCAGGGATAGCGATTGGCCGACATCGTTTTGGGCAATTGTCCCCCAGTGCTGGAAAATTCCTTGAAACTAACCCCGGGTTTAAGTCGAGCAACATTATTTTCGATAGTCTCAAAGGCGTAGGAGTAAAGACGTCGTTGCTCGTCAGTTGGTTTCTTTTCACCGCAAACCCATGACCTGGAAATATCTGCGCAATAGCCATTTTTACCAATTAAGTCAGTATCGAAACTGACCAGGTCGCCTTGTTCTATCACCCGGTCGCTACACTCATAAAACCAGGGATTGGTCCTTGGACCAGAGGTGAGCAAACGCGTCTCAATCCATTCACCGCCGTTGGCAATATTAACCTGATGCAAATGCGACCATAGTTCGTTTTCTGTTATACCCGGAACCAGCATGTTGCGCATTTTGTCCATGCCCATCTGGCAGATACGAATGGACTCGCGAATAACCTCAAGTTCTTCAGCTGATTTCAGCACGCGAGCCTGTTCCATAATGTTCTGACCTTCATGGGTGGATATACCCAATGCATCGAGTGCGGCAACACCGGCCGGGTCGATACGATCCGCCGCCAGGCGATGATTTCCACCGCCATGTTGTTTAATCAGGTCGGCGATTTCACTGGCCCATCTTTTTGCCATCTCCTCAACTCTGGGTCCATTGTTGAAGTAAAACCAGCTGGTAGCGTTTCTGTATTCATCCAGGCACTCGAGTCCTTCAACCAGATGCTTTGCGGCATGGTAATCGAATAGAATTACCGGACCTTCAGCTGCAATAAACGCGTAACGTGAGGGGTTGTGTAGGGTCCAAACCTGCATATTGCTGGAACCGGTTGCATAGCGAATATTCACCGGGTCAAACAAAACTATGCCGGCCATATCAAATTCAATCAGTTTTTGGCGAACACGGCCTAAGCGATAGGAACGTAGCTCTTTTAGATCAGTAGTGTCAGTCAAAACGAAATCTTTTAGTTGGGAGATTACCGACTATTATAGTGATATAACCAATAACTCATGGGTAGTGCTAGTTACCTAAACGCGACAGGAAACTCCACCATCAACGGTAATTTCTGTACCGGTGATATAGCTCGCTTCATCGCTGGCCAGAAAAACTGCTGTATTGGCAACATCCCAGGGAGTGCCGACGCGACCCAGTGGAATTCTGGCAGCGCGTTGCCGGTCCAGTTCCTGCCAGTCAATTGTCGAAATATCTTCTGAGTTTTGTTCGGTAACATTACGAGCCATTGGAGTATCTATGAAGCCCGGCAGGATGGAATTGGCACGGATGCCATTCGGGGCCTGCTCTGCGGCGAGGTTACGAGTAAAAGAAATGATCGCACCTTTGGTAGTGTTATAGGCTATATAGGGTGCCCCAAGGTAACGCAGTCCGGCAATGGAAGAAATGTTGGTGATTACGCCAGATTGACGTTCAATGAAGTGTGGCAGGATTTGTTTGGTGGGTATAAAGACGGCTTTTAAATTGACGTGGGCCAGTAGATTCCAATCTTCTATGCTTGTATCTGCGGCGCCGCCAGTGCGCAGGATGCCAACATTGTTTTGCAGAATATCTATTTGTCCAAATTGCTTGATGCACAGACTAATTGCATCTTGAATCTCGGCTTCATTGGTAACATCGGCAGTTAGCGCTAAAGCTGTTCCACCTTCGCTCTGAATGATATCGCAGGTTTTTTCTGCCGCTTCGGTATTCTGGTCAAGTACCCCGACCGTTGCCCCTTCCTGAGCCAGTCTAATCGCCGTGGCTTTGCCGTTGCCCATGCCATCCTTCATCGCCCCGGCGCCAGTTACCAAAGCGACTTTCCCCTTTAGTCGTTTCATACATCCGTTCTCTATTATTGAAAATTAGTGTCAGTGCTCAGAGTAGAGCCGGCAGTACACAATATCCGAGAACAATATAGGAGCAGAAAAGCTGGATCAAGTTTTTCAGAGTTACAGTGTTCGCTTAAGAATTTAGTTCAGTAGATTGCAAGGCGCTTCAAAACGGCGTATTGGCAGCGACAAATCCTAGATTGTTGTGGCGTTTCACGATTTCGAAGCAGAAACTATGGGCGAAATATTCGGTGTATAGTTGGTAGAAGAAACCAGATGCATCTTCATGCTAAGAGATAATTGTTACCAGACTACTTAATTTGTGAATGGTGTTCTTTGATCGGCTATAGTGAGCGCTTTTCTGACACAGTCAGGTTTAGTGGCTGCGCCGCGATTAATCGTAGATTTAAATGTGTATGACGCAATTAAGCGCGATAATTCTTGTTACCAAATGCAATTGCTGACATTTCGCGCAAAAACTCCTGGAAGCCAATGTCCGCACAATGCTGGTTTTGACCAACTATGTCAGTTTAATAACAATATTTTGGAATAAGTATGCCGGAACAAGTTGTAAGACCTCGCCGTAGTTTTATCTTTTCCCCAGGACTTCGCCCGGAAATGTTTCCTAAAGCGTTGGCCTCAGGAACAGATATCGTTTGTGTAGAACTGGAAGATGGTATTGCACCCAGGGATAAAGATGAAGCGCGTAGAAAAACACTGCAGTTATTTGAAACGCCTCAGGCTGACGATGGCGTCGAACGGATTGTACGTATAAATTGTCTTCGGGAGGCCTTTGGAATTGCCGATATACAGGCGATTCTTACCAGCGATACACCACCACCGGCTTTAATGTTACCCAAGGTAAGGACTCCAGATGAAGTGGTGTTGTTAGATAATCTACTCACAGAGCGAGGTCACAATACGCGATTGCATATCATCATCGAAACCAATGCCGGGCTTGAGGCAGCTTTCGATATTGCCCATTGTAGTTCGCGAATTTATGCGCTATTTTTTGGTGGTGTTGACATGGCAGCGGAGCTTCGATGTGACAATTCCTGGGAGCCTCTTTTGTATGCGCGTTCCCGTGTGGTTCACGCCGCGGCTTCTGCAGGACTTGATGTTATTGATGTACCCTATCTTGATCTCGAAGATCCCCAGGGCATGGCGGTGGAAGCCCGGCAGGCGAAATCCTTGGGATTCTCGGGTAAAGGGTCGGTTCATCCAAAGCAAATTGCTGCTATCAACGCCGTTTTTACCCCCAGCCAAGACGAAATAACCCGGGCCAGACGAATAATCGAGACCTTTGAGGAAGCAGATACAGGTCTCGTCGTGATTGACGGTAAGCTGATCGAAAAACCGGTTCTACGGAATATGTACCGAATTCTTGCTATTGCTGAGCGAATTCAGAATTAGAGATTTGAGTCCATACCGTTCATCTAATTGGCGAGCCGGAACTAGAAAGATCTGTAATTAGTTAAAGTTGAGATATCTCGCCAATCTTATTTGCTCCTGTTGACTCGTTTGCCATTGCTTTTTTAATCAATTCTTAATACTTTATCTGTTTTTCTCCTAGCCAAGTTCCGTGCAATCAACATTTCTGTTTTTCTATCTGTTTTTACGAGTTTGTTTCGTTCTCATTTTAATTGGCTTCTCCCAGTTACTCATGTGGGAGGCGGGGCATCCATTCGTAACAGGCCTGTACGAACAATTTGAATACAGTGAAACGCTGCAATCTTTGATGTTGATTTTCTCCGTCGGCTTCCTTATGGCAATTAGCCGTCAAGATGCCGTATTAAGACCAATGACTCTGTCGTTAGCGTTTTTACTCACTGCGATTTTGTTCCGAGAAAATGACTGGATAGCGGATTTTTACGATCAGAAGACATTACACCATGTGTTGATATGGACCATGCTGATTATTCTAGTTGCGCTACCAATCTATTGCAGGAAATCACTGGGTAGTTCATTGCGAGCATGGATAATTCAGCCTGGTAAGGGCTATGTCGAATGCGGTTTGCTCACTGTGTTGGTGTTTGCTCAGCTTTTTGGTCGTAAGAGTTACTGGACCGAGTTTATGAACGTGAACTTTGAGCGTTGGGTGAAAAATGCCGTAGAGGAGGGTGTAGAGTCACTGGGTTATTGCCTGATATTGTTTGGGGTAATTGATTTATTTATTGCCGTCCGGAGCAAGTTATCAGATCAGAAAAGTCAGGAAAATAATTCGAAAATTAGCAAGGATATTTAGTCTTAGGTCAGAAATACTTACAAGCTCGCTTTAACTCTTACAACGTTACACACACTATGACAGACAAATTTACGCACGGATTCGAGTCTCGCTATGGCGAATTACCTCAGTTTGATTCACCCGACAACGATGAGGTAATCAGCGGGTTATTAGAGCACCGTTGCCATCGTGATTTTACCCAGGAGCCTGTTGCCAACAGCGTCATGCAGAGCCTGTTTGCAGCGGCATTTTCAGCGCCATCAAAATCTGATTTGCAACAGGCATCAGTCATTCGGTTGACTGATTCTGCGATTCGCAAAGAATTGGTGACGGCTAATCCAGCCATACAGCGTCTGGCTAAAGCCCCGGAATTTCTCATATGGTGTGGTGATGGTCGGCGAATTAGATTGCTTACTGAAGAACGTAGCAAAAACTTTGCTAATGAACACCTTGATGCATTCATGAACGCCGCTGTGGATGCCGGCATTGTTATGCAGAATTTTATTGTTGCAGCTGAGTCGGTAGGTTTAGGCTGTTGCCCCGTAAGCCAGGTCAGGGACAACATATTTCATTTATCAAAAACCTTGAATTTACCGCGTTGGGTGTTCCCTGTTGCAGGACTTGCTGTTGGTTGGCCTGCTCAACCTGGCAAGGTATCCATGCGTCTGCCAAATCGAGTTACAGTTCATGAAAATCAATACGACGATACAAACATGCTAGCTGACGTAAACGAATACGATGCGCGTCGCGAGGCATCTCGACCGACGGTGACCGATGCACAACTACATAAGGATCGCTATGGGGTGATTGAAAACTATGGCTGGTCCGAACATCATAGTCGGCAATATTCGTTACCTATGCGCAGTGATTTTGGTGAGTATATTCGCGGGCAGGGCTTTAATTTATCCTGATTAGCAGCTTAAACGACTGTTAGTCAGAAACCCTTTTGCACCTATCGTAATGGGGTTGTTCCTTTAAGCATTGCGACGATGAGTTCATCTCGTTTTCTGGCCAGCTCCGCTACGTCCTTATCACCGCCTTCCTCAACTACGCCCTCAAATAAGCTGGTCGCCAGTTCTTCAGATAGCTCAACTTCATCAAGGTCCTGCCACCAGCGATGAAAACTATCACGGTAGCGGTTACAAAATTCACCCAGTCCACCGGGTCCTGCTCCGAGGTGAAATGACATATGTGGACCCATTGCGCCCCAGCGTAGACCAGGACCTGCCCAAACAGCCTTGTCGACATCCTCGACGGAAGCTACGCCATTTTGAACCAGGCTAATGGCTTCACGCCAAAGCGCCGCCTGTAGTCGATTGGCGACGTGGGCTGGCACTTCCCGATTAACACGAATAGTTACTTTGCCTGCTTTCTGATAAAAGGCTTCCGCAGAAGCAAGCACGCCATCTGCAGTTTGTTCATTGCCCAGTAATTCAACCAACGGAATAAGGTGGGGTGGGTTAAACGGATGACCGAGAATGAATCGAGCCGGGTTCTTCCAGCCCTTTTGCATTTCACTTACCATGAGACCGGAAGCCGATGATGCAACTATCGCTTCCGGTGCTAGTTTAGATTCTATCTCGGCGAATAGGGCATGTTTGAGATCGATCTGTTCAGGAATACTTTCCTGTACAAATTGAACATTTTCAACTGCTGATGCTACGCTCGAGTGAAATCGAACATTTTCAGTATTGCCTAACTTGGTCATTCCCAGGCTGGTTAAGGTTGGCCAGGCCATCTCAATATAATCGCGAACTTTTTGTTCACCATTCTCGCCCGGTTCATACACATCAACTTCATGTCCGGCGGCGAGAAACAATGCCGTCCAGCTGGAACCAATAACGCCAGCCCCAAGAATGCCTACTCGTTCAATATTGCTCATAATCTTATGGTTTTATAAATTCTAGAAAAGGCCAGGGTTTAGTGGTGAGGCTGAGGTCATACCGCCATCCAGTGTATAGCACTGTCCGGTAGCAAAACTGGCGTCGTCACTGGCAAGCCATGCCGCAAGGGCGGCAATGTCAGAGGGTTGTCCAAATCGGCCTGCTGGATGGCGGGCCAAAGCATCTTGTTTAGCTCTTTCAGCATCCGCTGCCACAGCAAAGGACGCATCAGCCATGCCAGTCATTATCCAGCCCGGTGATATAGCATTACATCGAATGGCCGGGCCATGATCTACTGCGATGGACCGTGTCAGCCCATGTACGAATGCTTTTGATGCATTGTATAAAGCCAGTCCAGGGTCTGCGGTATTGCCTGAAATAGATCCGATATTGATAATGCAGCCACCTTGTTCCATTGCTGGAATAAATGCACGGCAGGCTAAAAATACACCTTTTGCGTTCACTCCCATAAGATCATCCCAATCTTCATCCGTTGTATTGACAATGCTCTTTTCTATTTGTATGCCCGCATTATTAACCAGGATATGCAGAGAGTTTGTTGCAGACAGCACTGCATTTTTAAGGGCTTCGACATCGGTGCTTTGAGATACGTCAGTTGTTAGCCAGCCGACTGTTTCTGGCAGGTCATCAGGGCGTACACCCCGGCCACAGGTGAATACCTGAGCACCTTCAGATGCAAAGCGATCTACAATGGCACGACCAATACCCTGTCGACCTCCGGTCACCAGGGCACTTTTACCCTTTAATCGATCGGTTATGTGCATGGAATGCTCCTGGAGATTAATATTGTCAGAACCTTCTAGAGCGATACGCTCTCGGGTCTGGTCGGGTGTTACGTATGTTGGTGACCAGTTATGCATTACTGGTTGCCAGTAATTGTCGTATGTATCGCTTAAAGCCGCATTTGCTGGACCTGGGCGCTGAGCCCTCCATCCAGCACCCACAACTGTCCTGAAGCGTAACGGGCTTCATCTCCGGCTAACCAGTTAACCAGATTGGCGGCGTCTTCTGGAGTGCCATATCGCTTGGTTGGGTGAACATTGCGAACTTCCTGTTTGAGAGATTCGATATCACCGGATGTACCAAAAAAGCTTTGTAGCATCGGTGTGTCGATATAACCTGGGCAAATAGCATTAACACGAATGTTTTCCGGGCCATGATCACAGGCCATGGCGCGAGTCAGTGCATGTACTGCACCTTTGGTAGCGCAATAGGCTGCCAGTTCTGGGTCGGCGATAAAGCCGTCGTAGGAGCCAAAGTTAATTATTGAACCAGCCCCGGCAACACGCATCAAGGGTAGTGCATATTTTGAAGTAAGGAAAGTGCCGGTCACATTGATGGCAAAAACTCGATTCCAGTCTTCCAGGCTGGTATTTTCGATGGTGAATTCAATCTCTATGCCGGCGGCATTAACCAATATGTCGAGCTTGCCATGCTCACTTTTCACACGATCCATTAAAGCCTTCGCACTGTCTTCGCTGGTCACATCGTGTTTTTGGTACGTTGCGCCTGCCGGAACAGACTCCGCGATATCTGCGGCATAAACTACGGCTCCTTCCTTCACAAAACGTTCGCATATCGCATTACCTATGCCGCCACATCCCCCGGTGACGACAGCGACTTTATTTTCAAGATAGTTACTTCTTACAGCGCTCATAATTTGCATGCTCCACGGTATGCGTCAAGAACCAGACCATGAAAGTGATGCACAGCATGCTCACTCAAGCCACTGCCTTCAGGATCAACTAAAAACCGGCCTTGATTAAAAGCAGGAGATTGCATGCCGCGTTGGACACTCTCTACCAATCCAATGTCTTCCGGTTGAAGAACGTCATCGATAAACTTAATCGCTTCCAGTTCGTCTGCGTTGGGCTGGCCTGTTTCAAAATAGAAATCAAATTCTTCATAGGTGGTTTCAGGTCCGGTGGGAATAAACTTCCACACCATAAAATTTCCCCGACCTGGATAGCGCATCAATGTGGTATTGGGCCATAGATACCAAACAGCATGATCTGTAACGCTGGCATTTTCAACATCGTAGGCATTATTGCTGGTGGTGCCAGCCTTGGCCATATGACTTGAATAAATGTCGTGGGTGGTCACCTTGTAGGTATCCATATCTACCAGTGTGCAAAAATCTTTGTGGGCCACGGGGCAGTGATAGCATTCAAGAAAATTATCGACCACTGATTTCCAGTTGGCCTTGATGTTGTAAGTCAGACGATGAGCGAACTTAAGATTGGGCAAGTCTGGTGCAAAGGACATAATTTCCCTGGCCAAATCTTCGGTTTGGTCAGACAGGGGTTGTGCTTCTGGGTCAAGGTTGATAAATACAAGATGACAAAAAATCTCAACGCGAATCTGCTCCAGACGGATATTGTTAACATCGAAGTCATTGAGAAACTCCGACCGTCGAGCGGCTTTTAACGAACCATCGAGGTTATAACTCCAGGCGTGATAAGGACACACTATCCGTTGCTTGGTACCTTCTCCGGAGAGCAATTCATGCCCGCGATGCTTGCACACATTATAGAAAGCTTTTAATGCACCCTGCTTATCGCGAACAGCGAAAACGCTCTGGCCCTGAATCGTTGTTGTAACGTAGTTGCCGGGTTCAGATAGCTTCGACTCGTGACAAAGAAATTGCCAGGAGCGATGAAAGATTTGTTGCTGATCGAGTTGCAGGAATTTTGCATCCTGATAACAACGCGCATTCATTGACCAGGAACTTAAGGGGTCTTTATGATAGCCCTTGCTGATTTCTGCAAATTCGACAGGATCAAGTTGCGTTGCCATTGGTCTTATCCACTAAATAAGTTGAGGGTTTATTGGTCAAGTACTCATGATGTTATGACAGCGCGCTGTATGCCACCAAAACATGTGAAGATATAGATCAGACTAGCGTTTAAGCTACAGGAAAACGGGCCTTTTTCTCTAGTTGATATATAGGTTGATTGTTTCGAATATAGGAGTTTTCAGCATCTTCAATGGGTTGGTGATCCCAACTGACATTTTGATCCTTCATAACATGTTTTATAAAATTCCGCCGTCGTTGGCTTTCGAGCACTTTGTCTACCATCACCGACTGTTCTGCTTTACTGGGTAATTCACTACGTAGCGTATCAATCTCCTGCTGGTATGTGGGATCAGTTGCCAGGTTCTGGATTTCCATTGGGTCATTCTCCAGATCAAAGTATTGCAAGGGATCGGAGCTGGAGTAAATCATTTTCCGACGATTTTTAGCAATCATGAAAATAGGCACATCGGTGCCTTCAGCAAAATATTCTCCAATCGCCTCATCATGTCCAGAGCCACCGGACATATGGGGTAATAATGACCTGCCCTCCAGCGGTGTCGCATAGTCGACTGACTGACCATCCCTGGAGAGATCAACGACGGTTGGAAGCAGATCCATCAATGATACGGCCTCCTTTATTCGTTTTGGTGAAAACATTTTAGGAGCATGAATAATCAGTGGTACTCGGGACGAGTGTTCAAGAAAAGACATTTTGAACCACATGCCTTTCTCGCCCAGCATATCGCCATGATCTGCCGTAAAAATAATAACGGTATTGTCCGCCAGACCGGCGAGTTCCAGAGTTTCAACCAACTCAGAAACTTTCTCATCGATTGCTGAAACGGACCCATAATAAGCGTGTCTTGCGTTTGCGATTTGTTCATCAGAAAGGTTAACATCGGTTGCCCCATAACCAAATCTTAACCGGCCAGAGTGTGGATCTTCCTCCACTGAACCTAGTGGCACCCTGGGTAAATCGATCTCATCGTCACGATATAAATCCCAATGTTTTTGCGAGCACAGATAGGGGTCATGGGGCTGGATCATTGATACTGTCAGCATGAAGGGTTGTTCAGCACCGCTCCGAGCATGATCGAACAGATAGCGTTTCGCTTTGAATACGGCCTCATCATCGTAATCCATATACATTGATCGAGTACATACTCCGGCTTTGGCAACCGGATCCATATTGTGGTACCAGTCCAGCCGCTTGCCCGGGTTGTCCCATTCTGGATGCCAGGTGTAATCAGCTGGATAAACATCTGTGGTTAGTCGGTCTTCGAAACCGTGTAACTGATCAGGTCCTACAAAATGCATTTTGCCGCTTAGACAGGTTTTATAGCCCTCAGCAGAAAGATAATGACTAAAAGTTGGCACCTCGGATGAGAATTCAACGGCATTGTCCCAGGCGGCAATCTTTGACGGCAGTCGGCCACTCATCATGACAAAACGAGAAGGCGCACAAAGTGGCGAATTAGTATAAGCTGACTCGAATACCACACCTTCCTCGGCAAGCCGATCTATAGCCGGTGCTTTTACCAGTGGATGTCCATAAGAAGCAAGAAACTGTGGTGCCAGTTGGTCTGCCTGAATTATTAGGATGTTAGGCTTCGAATGGGGCATGAATTATCTCTGGCTTGTGGAATTGCCAGTTAACACCCAGTGTGGGTTCTTTCTGCGAAATCATATGAGGATCTTCAGGGTTCACTAACCAGCACCTTCGAATATATCCGGTGGATGATTGGGCTGCCTGACAGTTATCGTCGAATCAGTAGCAATTTACGACATTTGATTGATCTGAAATTCTCAAGACCTATTGCCATCCCAATATAGCGTTACAGAAGCCTTTGTCTGTAATTAGACGGATTCCATAGATTGCCAGATTTCTCGAACCCGGTCTTTTATCATCAGTCCTTCCTGCCATCGGTCAGTTAATTCAAAGCCGTCCTGACCGGTGATTGCGTATGGTGGTGGACCAAGCTCACAGAGAAAGTTCATTACCGCATTATCATCACTTCTCTCACGCCAGCATTGAAAACCCTGTTGCCACCATTGTGCATACTGCGACTCCCAATAGGCATGTTGCGGGAATCCCAGTGGAATCTGAACTTGTTCCCGTGAACTGATTCGCCCCTGCATAGATGCTGTGCGTTGCAGAATTCGACGAATTAAATCGTTATGTAGTTCATCTACTGGTTCGGGAAATTCTCGTGCGACCACAATATGCGATAAGTCAGCGACCATTTCGAGTTCAGGAATCAGATCCATTAAATTGAGGGTAAAAACAATATCATTAGTAAGCGTCAATCGATGGGTTTCCAGATATACCGGGATTCCCGCTTTGCTGCCCATTTCGAGCCAGGCATTAACCCGTGATATTGCCTCTTCTGGAGTCCATGGGAAGTAGCGTGCATTGATGGCGATGTAGCGGGTATCAAACTCCGAGGCCAGATTGATCACCCCCTGAAGATCTTCAACTGTCGCTGGGAATGCGATGAGCGCACAGCCAAGATTGTATTTTTCCATCAAAGGTAAATGTTTGCGCGCATCATTGACATCGCTCCAGGCGAAATCAATTCCGACTCCGTCATAGTCTGCTGCTGCTATCATTTCAAATTGTTCTTCATGGCCATAGCAAAAGCCATCCGGCCGACGCTGTTGCATAGACCATATAGACTGGAAGACTTCAAGTCGTTGAGGCATGTTTCTCTCCTACTTCAGGTTTGTGAAGCATCTAATAGTTTTCGAGCGACGGACTGGTGAAACCACCTGCCAAGCTGATCATGCAAATTGGTATATATCCCCAAGGTGGCTGCGTCGCTCTGGCGGCCTTTTTGCAGATTTTTAACGACGCGTTCATCTTGACTGTTTACTTTATAAATTAAGTCCGAAAGCTGTTGTCTTGTTGTGTCGAGGCGGTTTTCCATAGCATCATCTCCAACCACATACAGCGCCAGTTTCTCATTGCATTGATCAACCGCGGTTGGAAATAGAATCATCGACCACAAATAATAACCCTCCATTACCAGACAGGTATTTGGAAAGATGAAAAACAAATCCTGTCTTTGTTGTTCAGTATCATTCATGCCAGGCCAGGGTGGCAGCGATACTGATATTTTACCTTTGTCGGCACCTGCCGTTGGATGAGAAAACCCCATAATGTTGTCGGACAGTAGCAAATTTTCAACATCCATCCCCAATGAAGCTTCTATGGAACCGGGGGTGCCTATTTCCGGGTGAACCCAGGGCAGATGATAGTTGTCGAGAAAATTCTCCGCCGCAAGTTTCCAGTTGCCCTGCAGAGAGAACTCTCGATCGCTAAAGCAGCGTAATTGGCTTGCAGGCCGCTGTTCTGACCAGCGTTTGTTAAGCGGCTCAATGTAATCGTCAAAGGGTTCTGCATTGCCGGACAAGTTAACGAAGATAATGTCATACCATACCTCAAATTTAACCGGAATTAGGCCCATTCTGGATTTCTGTTCCGGGTCTGGTTCAGTACGTGCAGACCGGCCCCAAAACGGTGCCTTGATGAAACGTCCATCGAGCGCGTAACACCAGGCATGGTAGGGGCAGCTAAGCAGCCTGACATCACTCTCCTTTGCATCCAACAACACGTGACCGCGATGACGACACACATTATGGAATACATGCAATAAGTTATTGCTGTCTGACGTGATAAGAAGTGGTTTGCCGAGGGCTTGAATAGACCAGGCATGATTGTTCTTTGCGTAAGCAGAGGCAAAACCTATCGCCATCCAGCCTGAAGCATAAAGTTGCTCGGTCTCCAGATAGTGAATATTTTGGTCTGTATAGCAGGGAGCGGGCAGCTGAAGATCACCTGTCAGAACTTCAGAAATCTGGGAGGGCATGCTGGAATTGTTAATCAAAACAAACTAACCAATAATCGTGTGTCACATAGGAGAAATTAATATAGCAGGAAAACCTGATGCCCAAAATGGCCAACGGCGTATAATTGTCTGACAAGCAATATTTCCGAGAGTGGCTACTGAGTAAGTTCTTAGGAGCAAAGGTATGCCCTTAGAGCGTTTTCCTATAGAGTATCTGAGAAGGGCTTTAAAATGACAAACAATGCTACTTCGAAATGATGAGTACGATGACTTCTATAACCGTAAAACCAATAGCAGGAACTATTGGTGCAGAAATCTTCGGTGTAGATTTAACTCAAGAGATTGCGGTCGACGCACTAAATAATATACACGCAGCTTTTCTTGATCATCTGGTGATCTTCTTTCCTCAGCAGAATAACCTGACTCCCAGACAACTAAAAATATTTGCTGAATACTTTGGAACTTTGGACGACAGCCCCTTCGTTTTTCCGTTCAAGGTGCCCGCTACTACGGGTTACCCTGAAATCTATAACAACATTAAGGAGGCGGAAAATACAGGGATAAACATAGGTGGTTATTGGCATGCCGATGTTACTTATCGTAAGAAGCCGCATAAGGCATCGGTTATATATGCCAAGGAGGTGCCGGAGTACGGTGGCGACACCATGTTTGCTAATCAGTATCTGGCATACGAAACCTTACCCGAGAATCTAAAGGAGAAACTTCTTGGTATGCAAGCTGTTCATAGCAGTGCAATGCCACACGGGCAAACCGCAGCAAGATTTGCCTCAATAACATGGGATCATGTGCCGTCAGATAAAGATCGCGAGTACGCAACAACTGGCCAGCAGATTGCTAAGGTTGAGATAGTGGAGACTATTCATCCGGTAGTACGCACCCACCCCACATCCGGACGTAGAATGCTTTACGTGAATCGCGGATTCACTTCACACTTTGTAGGCATGACCCAGCAAGAAAGCTTGCCTTTGTTGGAAGAGTTATGGGCGCATAGCAGTAGGGCAGAGTTTACCTGCCGTTATCGTTGGACCAAAAATACTGTGGCCCTATGGGACAATTGTGCAACCCACCACTACGCTATTAACGATTACTTTGGTCAGCGTCGATGCATGCAACGAATTTCAATACACGAAGATTGAAATGCAAACAAATTCATTCATCCTGTCTGCCTGATAGCTCAATAGGTTTCCAGTCCTCAGGGCATACACCCCTTTTAACCCTATTTATCTTCAGTCAGTCATTCGGCTATACCTAACGACGTCGGCAAAAAGTATTGCGGCTAATTGACGTTTCATGAATTGAGCTAAGTTTTGAGTAGACTAAGTTCGTGACTGACTTTCCCAAAAGGAATCTAAGAACATACGACACGAGCGGCGCTAATAAAATTGAGCCTAACAGGAGTGGAGATCATGATAGATCAATCCATATAGTTTTCAGTTCACAGTACTGATCGTGAGCCGCCAGGGATTTGTCACGACCACCAAACCCGGATAGCTTATAGCCACCGAAAGGTGTTGTGCTATCGCCTTCACCATAACAATTAACAGTTACGGTGCCAGCTTGAATCTGCCGTGCTGCGTTATGGGCGGTTTTATTGTTGGCTGTGAATACCGACGCGGCAAGGCCGTAGTCGGAATCGTTGGCCATTGCTATAGCTTCTTCTGGAGTATCGAAGGTAGAGATAGCCAATACAGGTCCAAAAACCTCTTCGCGAAATAGTCTCATATCAGCAGTTACACCATCAAAAATAGTTGGTTCGACGAAATAACCCCCGCTTTCTGCACGCACCTGCTTTCCTCCTCGTAGCAGATTGGCACCCTCGGATTTTGCATCATCTATATGTTTAAGAACTTTATGCAGGTGTGACTCTTCAATCAACGGTCCAACTCGCGTAGTACCTTCCATAGGGTCGCCAATAACCCAGTCGTGGGTCGCTTGAAGAATTTTGTCAGTCAGCTCCTGCTTTATTGAAGAGTGAACTATTAGTCTCGAGTTGGATGAGCAGTTCTCGCCCATGTTCCAGAAGATTGAATTAACTGAATGTTCTGCAACGCTATCAAGGTCATCTGCGTCGGCCATTACGATCATAGGGTTCTTGCCTCCGCATTCGAGCAATACCCGTTTCATGTTCGAATCCGCGGAGTACTTTAAAAACAGTCGTCCGGTATCGGTAGAACCGGTGAATCCCACACAGTCGACCTTCGGGTGTAGGCCAATTGCTCTACCTGCTGTTTCGCCAAAACCGGGTACTACATTGATGACGCCATCAGGAATGCCGGCTTCAGTGGCTAATTCTGCCAAGCGAATAGTCGACAGAGAAGTTTGCTCGGCGGGCTTTAATACCGTGGTATTTCCAGAAGCCAGTATTGGGCCCAGCTTCCAGGCAGCCATCATCAGTGGGAAGTTCCAGGGCAGTATCACACCGACTACGCCGACTGGTTCACGAACGATCATGGAGACCACGCCACCACCTGTGGGTGACACCTGATCGTAGATTTTATCCGCCGCTTCTGCATGCCAGCGAAGCGTGTTGACGGTCTCTGGCAAATCGATTTCAATGCAGTCAGTGATGGGTTTGCCCGCCTCCAGTGACTCTATTTGGGCTAGCTCGTCAATATGAGCTTCAACCAGCGTTGCGAATCGTTGCATGATCACTTTACGTTCCGCAGGAGATAACCTTGGCCAGGGCCCCTGGTCGAAAGACTTGCGAGCAGCGGTGACCGCTGCGTCTACGTCAGCCGTGTCTCCCCTGGCAACATTGGCGATCACTTCACCATTGGCAGGATTGACAGTTTCAAATGTTTCACCGCTGATGGCTGGCACGCTTCGTCCGGCGATGATGCAGTTGCTTGAAAATTTCATCGGACTATTAGAATTTTGTGTCATGTCATGCTCCAAATTTAATATCTGCAAGATTACTTTCGAACGTAAGATTGTATTAACCAATCTCGTTCTTCTTCCCAGTCACGCCATACCAATCGGTCGTTGCCAGGAGAATTAAACGGCAGTTTTGACATGCCCATGCGGATTGCCTGTCGCGCAGGCGCAGGGACTGGGGGTAAAGGTTTTCGGCAAGGTCCGAGATCTCTACCTGCCAGTCTGGCAGCGGCCTTAATGCCAGTCAGATAGTCCACATCATAGTTGTTACCACCGAACCACAGGGAGATTGCGGTCATGGTGCGCCATAGTTCCAGGGCCTGGGTATAGTCTCCGGCCTCAATTAAGTCGAATAATTTTGCGCACTCATGGGGCATAAAATTCGCTGCGCCCCAGATCATGCCAACACATCCGGCCATAAGAGAGTAGGGCGCTAATGCATCTATGCCACATAGTACACGACCGCCAACACCGATTAATTTTTGCACAGCGGTGAAGTCTGCAGAGCTATCTTTTATATAGTCAAGATTCTCAATGGCAATGAGTTTACGATATAGCTCCGGTGTAATGGTGACGCAAGATTGCTCCGGAACGTTGTACATCACAACAGGTATGCTGATGGATTTGGCGATGGCCTCATAGTGATAAATGATTCCCCTTTCCCCAGGTGCTTCAAGAAAAGGTGGCAATACCATTACGGCAGATGCACCTGCATCTTCAGCCATGCGAGATTTGCGAATACAATCCGCTGTGCTCAGCGCAGTGGTCTGAGCGATGGTGGGTACTCTGCCATCAACGTGCCTGGCGCCTAACTCTATCAAGCGTTGTTTTTCTTCGTCGCGAAGATAGGCGTATTCACCGGTGCCTGAACACAACACCAGTCCGTGCAGGCCAGCCTCAATCATGTCGTCGATGTGTTGGGTATACTTGCCTTCGTCTATGTGTTCACCGCTATCATCAAATGGCGTACACATGGCCGCAAAAATACCTTTGAGTTTGCTCATCTTATATCTCCTCGAACTCTATTTTCTGTCATTTTCTAACCCGTAAACTTATTCTGCCGGGCCATTGAAGAATTTCATCAGGGCCGCATTATCGTCGCCGCCTTTGCCAGCGGCAACAAACATTCGGTGCAATTCAGTGGTTAGACCGGTTACCGGCATGGAAACTCCGGTTTTGCTTGCGAATGCCTGAACCGCTTCGAGATCCTTAAGCATATTGTCCAGTCGCCCAGTAGGCGAGTAATCATGGCGACCCATCTTGGCCATAAATTCCTGCATCAGACGAGAATCCGCCCGCCCACCGGCAAGTGCCGCGGGTATTCTTTCAACATCTACGCCACCGTTCAAGGCTAGCTGGGTGGCCTCGGCCAAGGCTTGAAAGCCTACAGCACACAAGACCTGATTGACCAGCTTGGTGGTTTGTCCGGCCCCTGAAGGCCCCATCAGAGTGAGGTTGGCGCAAAGATGATCCATTACAGACCTGGCTTTTTCAAAGTCTTGCTCGTTTCCGCCAGCCATCACGGCCAGTTTGCCACCAAGAGCACCCGGTGCGCCGCCGGATAATGGGCAATCTAGCCAACCCATCTGATATTCCGCACGTAACCGCTCTGCCATAGCTTTGGTGGATTCTGGGTCGATAGACGACATATCCAGCAATAGTTTGTTGGATGTTGCTGCCTCGGCGATGCCATTAGCACCGAAAACAACTTCTTCGACAATGGCTGCATTATTCAGCGATAAAATGATGATGTCGCTGTTCTCTGCAACGTCCCGTGGTGAGATTGCGGCTCTAGCGCCTTTGCTAACCAGCGGCTTAATCTTTTCAGGCGTTCGATTGAAAATAGTCAGTTGTTGACCACACTCAATCAATCGTGTGGAAATTGCTGAACCCATGACGCCGATCCCCACAATTCCTATGCGGTTTACTAAGTTCTCTGTCATTAATTTGCTCAAGGGTTGGTGGTGGTGCTTTGGGAGACAGGTTAAAAGGGCAGCCCAACGTAGTTTTCTGCCAGTGAACCCAGGGCGTTCTCGGAGGAGAATAAATAATCAAGATCGGTCTGACGCAGTTTTTCCTGATAGGGGTTATCGTCCGGAAAATTATGTAGCAGGCGGGTCATCCACCAACTAAACCGCTGGGCTTTCCAGACCCGTTGCAATGCTTTCTGCGAGTAGTTCTCGAGCCCTGCGTTATCGTTGTTCTTATAATGATCCAGCATGCCGTGGTAAAGATAATAAATATCCGATGCCGCCAGGTTTAAACCTTTGGCACCAGTGGGTGGGACTATATGCGCAGCATCTCCTGCCAGAAATAAATTGCCATAACGCATTGGTTCCGCAACGAAACTACGTAAAGGTGCGATAGACTTTTCGATTGATGGACCGGTTTCCAGTTGTGCTGATGCTTCATCTGGTAGACGACATTTAAGTTCAGCCCAAAACTGGTCATCTGACCAGGACTCTATTGAGTCGGTAACTGGCACCTGAACATAGTAACGGCTGAGTACCTGGCTGCGTAGAGAACATAGTGCGAAACCACGCTCATGGGTAGCGTAGAGAATCTCTGGGTAAATAGGCCTGGTTCGAGACAGTACACCTAGCCAACCAAATGGATAGACTCTTTCATATTCCTTTATGACATCCCTAGGAATTGATTTTCGGCTAACGCCATGAAAACCATCTGCACCAACTATGTAGTCGCATTCAATACTGAAATTTTCATTGCCTTGGCAATAAGTAATAGTGGGAGATGTGGATGTAAGATCATGTAGTTCAACATTCTCAATACTGTGAATGACCTTGCCGCCCATGCGAGCTCGTGCCTGATAAAGGTCTTGAGTGATTTCCGTTTGGCCATAAATTACCACGGAGCTTCCGCCGGAGTACTTTTGCAGATCGACTCTATCTAGCCGGTTATCACTGGCGATATAGAATCCATGGTGAACCTCGCCCTCTCTATCCATGCGATCACCACATTGTGCCTCGCGCATTAATCCGACAAATCCTTGTTCTAGCACTCCAGCGCGTATTCGACCCAAAACATACTCCTGGGTCTGACGCTCCAGCACGATGGTGTCAATACCATTTAGGTGCAGTAATTGAGAGAGCAGTAACCCGGACGGACCCCCACCAATTATGCAAACCTGGGTTTTCACAACCCAATATCCTGTCCCGCGAGGGGTTTCCTAAGCAAGGTCCAGAAGAAGATATCTTTCTGCTGGCTTCTGAATGTTAATTGGATTGTCATAAATGAAGTAATAATTTTATCTTGTAGCTTATGTGAAGTTGTTTGGGCCGATGGGCATTAATTGCACAATTATTCTATAGGCTTGTATCTTAGCTAAGAGTATATTGCACAAACTGTCGTTCTTATTGCACATTTCGTCTAAATGTCATTTTTAAAATATGTCTGATGTTCCACATTACTTTTTATATGGAGAGACCGCACAATCAGATTCGCTGGACTATTTGTACATAGCGTCACTGGAAGAGTCTCTGCCCAAACATAACTGGGAAATCCACCCGCATAGACACGATAACCTGCATCAACTGCTGATAGTAGAAGAAGGGCATGTTGATGTGCAAATTCAAGATAAAAATAGTCGCGAAAAGGGCCAGTGTATTCTGTCGATACCGCCAAAGGAAGTGCACGGATTTTTGCATCAACCTGGCGTCAGGGGCTACATCGTTACGATTACCGATGCCTTTTTACATGGCTTGTTCAGTGAGACGGAACGCCAGAAATTTACGCTGTTATTTGATGAGTCACTGATTGTGAATTTCGACCCGGAGTCGAAGTCTTCCTGGGATTTCGAAATGCTGGTGCGTCAGCTAGTGCGGGAATATCGCAAGCCACAGGAGGGGCAATCTAGTGTGCTGGGGGCCTACCTGAAAGTTTTATTTGTCGTCATGGCCAGGATTTTAAGCATTCAATCGACTGACGCAAATCCTCAGGGCCCACGTATCAAGTATTTTGAGGATTTTAAAAAACTACTCGAACAGCATTTTGCCGAGCATTATTCAGTAGACCAATACGCCAAACAACTGGGTATGACCTGTGGTCGGCTCAATCGCCTGTGTCAGCGCTATGCGGGACAAAATGCCATGCAAATAATTCATGGACGCGTGATATCCGAAGCAAAGCGCCAATTGATCTACATTGATTCCTCTATGAACGAAATTTCTTATGCACTGGGTTTCAAGGATCCAGCTTACTTTTCGCGCTTCTTTAACAAGCATTGTGGTGAGCCCCCGGGAAAATTTCGCACGCGACTACACAAAGA
Source organism: Parasphingorhabdus sp. (assembly GCA_047615875.1). Lineage (GTDB taxonomy): Bacteria > Pseudomonadota > Gammaproteobacteria > Arenicellales > CAJQKF01 > JBLHGU01. The sequence continues at coordinate 923 of JBLHGU010000014.1, read as the reverse complement.
GATTAAGGGTTAGGCGATGTGGATGGATAAACCCACCGGACTTTTGTGGGTTTTTGCTCGGTTGGATTCATATTTGATCGAAAAGTACAAAAACTATGAACTTAATTGCATATTATTAGCGTAAGGCATTCATTACACTGAGTTGAATACGGTTTAATAAATACCATGCAACATTCTATTCCATACATGCAAATTCGCGGTGGCAGTTCCAAGGGTATCTATTTTGATGCCGCAGATCTGCCATCGGATGAAACATTGCGAGACCAATTGCTGGTCGATCTACTTGGCTGCGATGCCAGACAAATTGATGGCTTGGGTGGCGCTGACCCCCTTACCAGTAAGGTCGGTATTGTGAGTCGCTCTAGCCGCGCTGATGCCGATATCGATTACCTTTTTGCACAGGTCGTTGTGGGTGAGGGACGAGTCGATACCACACCCAATTGCGGCAATATTCTGGCCGGTGTTGGAGCATTCGTCCTTGAAAGCGGAATGCTGCCCATACAGGGCGACACAACTACGATTCGTGTTTATATGGTGAATAGCGGTAATCGCTGCGAATTGATTCTGCAAACGTCAAATTCTGCCGTGTGTTACGAAGGCAACGCCCGAATTGATGGAGTGCCCGGCACCGCCGCACCGGTTATTTGTAACTATATGGAAATTGCAGGCTCTGCCTGTGGTGCGCTGTTACCCACAGGCAACCAACGTGACACGGTGTATGGAGTGGATGTCACTTGTATAGATAATGGTATGCCCGTAGTGGTTATACCTGCTAGCTCTTTGGGTAAGAGCGGCTACGAGTCCTGTGCGGATCTAGAGGCTGATCAAGACTTTCGCGAAAGACTTGAAGAAATTCGACTTGAAGCAGGACGGCTGATGAATCTTGGTGATGTCAGCAAAAAAGTAGTTCCTAAAATGTCGCT
>JBLHGU010000013.1:0-52804 GCA_047615875.1 Parasphingorhabdus sp. | reverse complement strand
CTGAAACAATATATCCTGACTCGGTTGTGGGTCAGGTAATCTAAATGCTAGAGGATAAAAATTGGTAACTCCACAGGACATTAAGGGCTGGATTGAGGAAAATCTTCCCAACAGTAGTGTTGAAATTGATGGCGATGGACACCATTTTGATGCCACCATCGTGTGCCCGGAATTTGCGGGGAAAAGCCGTATCCAGCAACATCAAATGGTTTACGGTGCGTTAGGAGATCGAATGAAGTCTGAAATTCACGCACTGTCAATGAAGACAATTACCCCCGAAGAACGGGAATAACACACCTGAGACCCAGATTATGACAGTTCAAGAACAGATTAAAGAATTGGTTGAATCCAATGATGTAGTGCTTTTTATGAAGGGCTCACCTGATTTTCCGCAGTGTGGATTTTCCGGGCGAGCTACACAAATACTGAATTCTTGCGGCGCTAAGTTTGCTTCTGTGGATGTGCTGCAAAACAATGAGGTGCGTGAGGGTATAAAAGTATATTCAAGCTGGCCCACAATTCCACAACTCTATATCGGCGGTGAGTTTGTTGGTGGCAGCGATATTTTAATGGAGCTGTATGAAAACGGTGAACTGCAACAGCAGATCAGCCAATTGAACCAGGAAAGTCCCGCCTAGCTTTTGATCTGAAATAATCTCAGGGTCCTCCTCTCAGTGGCCCTGATTGTTTCTGCCCCGTCCCGGATTGCAAAGCGTATAATACGCGTCATGACTTCGATATTTCCCGCACCTGCCATTCCTGGCTGTGCCAACCGCCAAATCGGCTCGCAACATACCCCATTCCATGGATAAATTAATAGTTACAGGTGGCAGCCATCTATCTGGCGATGTAAAAATTTCTGGCGCAAAAAATGCGGCGTTGCCAGTATTAATTTCCTCCTTGCTATGTGAGGAACCGTTGATCGTAAAGAATATTCCTCACTTGCACGACATCACAACCACACTGGAATTGTTAGGCCAACTTGGTGTAAATGTGGCCGTCGATGAGAAGCTGACCATTGAAGTGGATTCAAGGGATGTAAAGATATTTAAAGCGCCCTATGAACTAGTTAAGACCATGCGTGCCTCCATTCTGGTGCTGGGCCCACTGCTGGCACGCTTTGGACGAGCTGAGGTTTCTATGCCTGGTGGCTGTGCGATCGGCTCTCGTCCAGTAAATTTGCATATTAAAGGCTTTGAATTGATGGGTGCAGATATTTCCATTGAACAGGGCTACATAACTGCACGTTGTGATCGATTGCATGGTGCCAGAATATTTATGGATACCATTTCTGTTACCGGCACTGAGAATATAATGATGGCGGCGACGTTGGCAGATGGTGTGACCGTCATTGAAAATGCCGCTCGCGAGCCCGAGGTTGTCGATTTGGCCAATTGTCTCATTGCGATGGGCGCAAAAATTATCGGCGCCGGAAGTGACGAGATTTCCATTGAAGGTGTCGAAAGGCTGCATGGCGCGGAGCATACGGTTATCCCTGATCGAATCGAGGCGGGCACTTATCTGGTTGCAGCTGCCGCTACTCGTGGCAGAGTGAGACTGCAAAATGTCAAACCAAACCTGATTGACGCGGTTATTGAAAAACTTAAGGAAGCCGGTGCTGATATCAGTATCACTGAAAACTCCATAACTCTTGATATGCATGGTCAACGACCCAAAGCAGTTAGCTTACGGACTTCACCTTATCCTGCGTTTCCTACCGATATGCAGGCACAGTTTGTTATGTTAAATAGTGTTGCCGAGGGAACCGGCACAGTAACGGAAACAGTATTTGAGAACCGTTTTATGCACGTGCAGGAGCTTCGACGGATGGGCGCAAATATTGCCATGGAAGGGAATACTGCAGTCGTGCAGGGTGTTGAACGTTTGCAAGGTGCACCGGTAATGGCTACTGATCTGCGCGCATCTGCCTGTCTGGTACTTGCGGGGTTGGTTGCAGACGGTGAAACGATCATTGATCGTATTTATCATATCGATCGTGGTTACGACTGCATTGAGGAGAAATTGGCACAAATGGGAGCAAAAATTCGTCGCGTACCCGGCCATGTTTTTGATCGAGAGTTCGCTGGAGCCGGATAGCGTTTTAGTTTTATGCTTACCCTCGCGTTATCCAAAGGACGAATACTGTCCGAAACTCTGCCGTTGCTAAAACAGGCGGGTATTGAACCCCTTGAAGATCTCAATAGCAGCCGCAAACTAATCTTTCCCACCAATCGTGAAGATGTTCGGCTGTTAATAATCAGAGCGTCAGATGTGGCCACCTATGTACAATTTGGCGCGGCCGATGCGGGAGTAGCGGGTAAGGATCTTTTGCTTGAACATGGTGGCGAAGGTTTATACGAATTACTGGACTTGAAAATCGCCTGCTGCAGAATGGTGGTAGCTGGTCCTGAGCACCAAAGTTCAACTTATCCGGCTCGCATGAGAGTTGCCAGTAAATATCCTAATATCACCCGACTGTATTTTTCCCGTCTGGGCGTTCAGGCAGAAATAATTAAATTGTATGGTTCTATGGAGCTTGCTCCTTTGGTTGGTTTGTCTGATCGAATTGTTGATCTGGTAGATACTGGCAATACCTTAAGGGCCAACGGTCTAGTTGAGATGGAAACCATAGCTGAGATAAGTTCTCGCTTTGTTGTGAACCGAGCGTCAATGAAAATGAACTCAACGCAATTGACTGAATTAATTGATCACCTGCGTAACGCAGTAGACAACTACTAAAGTAGAGATTCTGGCCAATGCGTTGCCTTAATAGTCTAGATGAAAATTTCGAGAGCGAGTTATCCCTGTTGTTGAATCGCAGTGATAATGACGTTCACGAAGTGGATCATATTGTGTCTGAGATTATTCTCGGCGTGCGGTCACAGGGTGACAAAGCGTTGCTTGAATATACCAACCGCTTTGATCGACGTTCTGAATCAGATCCTCATTGCCTTGAACTGCCAGTTTCTAAGCTTAATCAGTTTGTTGAAGATCTGGATGGCGAGACACATAAAGCGTTGCGCCACGCTCATCAGCGAATTATGGATTTTCATCAGCGCCAGTGTGAAGAAAGTTGGTCTTATGAGGAAGCTGATGGGAGTCGTTTAGGGCAAATAGTCAATCCAATAGAGCGAGTAGGTGTTTACGTGCCGGGTGGTAAAGCCAGTTACCCTTCTTCGGTGTTAATGAATGTAGTGCCAGCCCGAGTTGCCGGAGTTGATGAAATAATTATGGTTGTACCAGCTCCGGACGGTGTTCTGAATCCGATCGTAATGGCCGCCGCTGCTATTGCCGGAGTGGATCGCGTGTTTAGTATTGGCGGTGCTCAGGCTGTTGCAGCGCTCGCTTTTGGTACTGAATCTGTTCCGCGGGTAGATAAAATAGTTGGGCCCGGTAATATCTACGTAGCAATCGCGAAAAAACAGGTATTTGGTTACGTTGGTATAGATATGATTGCTGGTCCTTCTGAAGTCGCCATAATTTGCGACAAAGGAGCAGACCCCAACTGGCTGGCTATGGATCTGTTTGCCCAGGCTGAACATGACGAAATGGCGCAATCAATATTGATCAGTCCTTATGCCAGTATGATCGATAAAGTGCAGGATTCAATTCAGTCTCTACTACCGACAATGGAACGACGGGAAATAATTGAGGTCGCGCTGAAAAACCAGGGCGGCATGATCGAAGTAAGTGATATGCAAGATGCAGTGCAGGTTGCCAATCGCATAGCTCCTGAGCATCTGGAATTAATGGTGGCAGACCCGGAGAGCATGTTGCCCGCTATTCGCAACGCTGGTGCTATATTTGCAGGTTATCACTCTGCCGAGTCTTTAGGCGATTATTGCGCCGGAGCCAATCATGTACTGCCAACTTCAGGAACTGCCCGTTTCAGTTCCCCACTTGGCGTCTATGACTTTCAGAAACGCTCAAGCCTTATTATGTGTAGCCAGATTGGTGCATCTAATCTAGCCGCTACTGCATCGGTGTTAGCTCGAGCAGAGGGGCTAACGGCGCACGCCCGATCTGCCGAATATCGAGCCCAACCTGGTTTAGATCGGTCCAGACATTAAGCGATAAAATTCCCATATTATGTGTTTAGTTTGATAGTATTTAGCTAACCTCAGGAAATATCCCCGAACTAAATCCTCAATTTTTTCCCAGTTTTCCACGTAAAGAGCTACCTAATGTCTCAACGCACAGCAACGGTTGAGCGTAATACTCGCGAAACCCAAATTAGTGTCTCCCTGAACCTTGATGGAACCGGTCAATCAGATTTCAAAACTGATGTCCCGTTCCTGGAGCACATGCTAGAACAAGTATGCCGTCATGGCTTAATTGATATGACAGTGGTCGCTACGGGTGATGTGCATATCGATGATCACCACACGGTTGAAGACGTCGGCATTACTATAGGTCAGGCAGTTAGTCAGGCAGTAGGGGACAAGAAGGGCCTCTATCGTTATGGCAGTGCCTATGTTCCGTTGGACGAAGCTTTAAGTCGAGTAGTGATCGATCTATCTGGTCGGCCAATGTTGACCTATAGGGTAGATTACCCACGAGCAAGAATTGGTGAATTTGATGTTGATTTAATACGTGAATTTTTTCAGGGCTTTACCAATCATGCTAAAGCCACATTGCATATAGATAATTTGCGCGGGGTGAATGCTCACCATGTAGCTGAGACTATCTTTAAGGCTTTTGGTCGTGCGCTAAGATTTGCGGTCGAGAAAGACTCCCGGCAGGGCGATGTTATCCCCTCAACCAAGGGCGCGCTATAACGATGCAGCAAATTACCGTAGTTGATTTCGGCACAGGAAATTTACGTTCGGTGCAAAAAGCTATCGAGCACGTTGCTCCGAATGCACATGTTCAAGTCAGTCGAAATCCGTCGGTTATTAATGCATCGGACCGTGTAGTGCTGCCCGGTCAGGGCGCAATGGGTACCTGGCTTAAATCTATGCAGGATTTTAATCTGGAGTCCTGTATTCGAACGGTTGTTGACTCGAAACCCGTACTTGGTATTTGTTTGGGATTGCAGGCATTAACACGTTGCAGTGAAGAAGACGGCGGAGTGAAAGGACTGGAGTTTTTTTCCGGCAGGGTAAAGAAATTCAACGTTCCTGAAGATCAGAGTGGTTTGCTGCCTAAGATTCCTCATATGGGCTGGAATCAGGTAACCCAGAAAATAGATCACCCTATTTGGCATGATATTGCTACAGGCAGCAGATTTTACTTTGTGCATAGTTATTACGCCGAGCTAGATAACAGCGAAGAGGTTGTGGGTCGAACTGACTATATTGTTAATTTCGTATCCGCTGCTGCGAGAAAGAATGTAATTGCAGTGCAATTTCATCCAGAGAAGAGCCATACTCAGGGGCTCAAGTTACTTAAGAACTTTGTTAATTGGGACGGTAATTAACGTCCTGGGTTATTTTTACATGTTAGTAATTCCAGCAATAGATATTCAGAATGGTCATTGTGTCCGCTTAAGACAAGGGGATATGCAGGACTCCACAGTATTTTCAGAGAATCCGGTTGAAATGGCAGCCAGATGGGTAGAGCAGGGTGCCCGTCGACTCCATATTGTCGATCTAGATGGCGCAAAAGCCGGTAAGCCGGTAAATACGGACATTGTTCATCAAATAGTTGTAAATCATCCGGACCTTCCGGTCCAGATCGGTGGCGGCATTCGGGATGAAGATGCTGTTGAAGCTTATCTGGAAACCGGTGTTCGGTATGTCATTATTGGCACTAAAGCGGTTAATGAACCCCATTTTGTAAGTGATTTATGCGCCGAATTTCCGGGCCATGTCATCGTCGGTCTGGATGCTAAAGATGGCAAGGTTGCGACTGAGGGATGGTCAAAATTATCCCGTCATGATGTGATTGATATGGCATTGCATTTCGAGAATGATGGTGTTGAAGCAATTATTTATACTGATATCTCACGGGATGGTATGCTTTCTGGGGTGAACATAGAGACAACCCAGAGACTTGCAGAGGCTATCCATATACCCGTAATCGCCTCTGGTGGTGTCAATAATCTAGCTGATATTCAGGCGGTTTGTTCTATATCCGATTCTGGAATATCAGGTGTGATTGCCGGACGTTCTCTTTATGAAGGAACCTTGAACCTCTCAGAAGCGCAAGATCTTGCGGATGCCAGTTCAACACCGGTTTTTGGGGAGTAAATGCGGTGGGATTAGCCAAGCGAATTATTCCTTGTCTGGACGTCGATGATGGACGTGTGGTGAAGGGCGTCAATTTTGTAGATATCCGGGACGCGGGCGATCCAGTTGAGATTGCGCGTCGCTATGATGACCAGGGCGCCGATGAGATAACTTTTCTGGATATAACTGCAAGTTCAGATAATCGCAGTACTATGGTCCAGGTTGTCGAACAGGTTGCCGCCGAGGTTTTTATTCCCCTGACTGTTGGTGGCGGTATACGTCAATTGGAAGATATTAATCGACTATTGATGGCGGGTGCGGATAAGGTCTCAATTAATACGGCAGCGGTATTCAATCCTGAATTTGTTCAACAAGCGAGCAGATATTTTGGATCACAATGCATAGTCGTTGCCATTGATGCCAAGCAAACTGATGAATGTAAGTGGGAAATATTTACCCATGGTGGTCGTAGACCTACCGGAATTGATGTGATTCAGTGGGCCATTAAAATGGCGGATTTTGGCGCTGGCGAATTACTTTTAACCAGTATGGATCGCGATGGAACCCGAAATGGATTTGATAATGAATTAAATTTGACAGTTGCTTCCAAGGTGTCGATACCCTTAATTGCCTCTGGTGGGGTAGGTGATCTTCAACATTTAGCAGATGGCGTATTAATGGGCGGCGCTGATGCGGTTCTAGCTGCGAGTATTTTCCATTTTGGCGAACACACAATAGAAGCTGCCAAACAGCATATGCTAAGTTGTGGGATCGAGGTGAATTTGTGAGCGAAGAGAATATATTGGGCAGACTTGATGATGTAATAGTTAGTCGTAAGGGTGCACCACTTGGGGAATCTTACGTTGCTATGCTATTACAGGGGGATGAGTCTAAAGTCCTTAAAAAAATTGGCGAAGAGTCAGTAGAATTGGTAATTGCTATCAGGGATAAGAACAAACAATCTATAATTCATGAAGCGGCAGATCTATGGTTTCATTCTTTAGTGGCTCTAGCCAGGCACAATATTACGGGTCAAGAGGTTCTAAATGAGCTAAATCGACGTTTTGGGGTGTCGGGATACGAAGAAAAGGAATCTAGAAGCAAAAACCAATAAGGATTTACTATCAACTACAAAGGGTTTCGGAATAAAATACCCGGCTGCTCTTTCGGACCCCGATACTGGGGGTTCAATTCATCGAAAAATATCTGGAGTCTACAATTATGGGTTTTGGCGGTATAAGTGTTTGGCAACTATTGATCATTCTGGTGATCGTGGTGTTGATTTTTGGAACCAAGAAGTTGCGTGGAATGGGCGGAGATATGGGTTCCGCTATAAAGAGCTTCAAGAAGGCTGTCAAAGAAGATAAGTCGGTAGATGCAACAGCTACGCCTGAAAGCGGCGAAGACGTAGAGTCTGCCGAACAGTTATCTCAGAAAGAAGCTACTGAGTCCGAACAAGAGCAAAGTAAGGCTAGTTAGCTTTACAAGGTCGGTGCCTAAGCATGTTTGATGTTGGATTTTGGGAGATGGCTGTTATCGCGGTCATCGCTCTGGTAGTTGTTGGTCCGGAGCGCTTGCCCAAGCTGGCTCGCACTGTGGGATTGTGGGTAGGTCGGGCTAAACGCATGGTCTCAGACGTGAAGGCGGATATTGATCGTGAAGTTCGAAATGCTGATATACAAGCATTAGATGATATTAAAAAAACAATGGACTCCGCTAGTGAAGAGGCAAACAATATGCTTTCCGATGCTAAACCGGAAGAAGTGAATATCGCTAAATCTATCCAGGATTCAGCCAAAGAAATAGAAAAGAGCGCAAAACCTGCTGATGGCTAATCCCTTCCTAAATTCACAGGGCGAAGCGCCCTTTATGTCTCATCTGCTCGAACTTCGAGATCGATTGCTCAGAGCTGTTGTGGCAATACTCGTGGTGTTTCTAGTCTGTGCGCCCTTCGCCAATGAGCTGTACCTGATTCTCGCAGAACCTTTAATGAGCGCGTTACCGGAAGGTAACACGATGATTTCTACGCGTCCCCACGATCCATTTTTTGTCCCGTTCAAGCTCGCATTTGCGGTCTCAGTTGTGTTAGCGATGCCCTATCTTCTGTATCAGATGTGGGCTTTTGTGGCACCAGGATTGTATGACAAAGAAAAGAAGCTAGCTTTGCCACTTATCGTTTCCAGTTCATTGCTATTTTATTTTGGAATCGCGTTTGCGTATTTTATCGTTTTCCCGATTATCTTTATATTCTTTACTTCGACGGCCCCCGAGGGCGTCGCGGTAATGACAGATATTGGTGAGTATCTCGGTTTTGTGCTTAAGTTATTTTTTGCCTTCGGTATAGCTTTTGAAGTGCCAGTCGCCACAGTATTATTGGTGAAAATGGGACTGACAACGCCGGATAGTTTGTCAGAGAAACGCCCTTATATAATTGTTAGCGCGTTTGTGGTGGGTATGTTGTTAACACCACCGGATATTTTTTCACAAACAATGCTTGCATTCCCAGTTTGGATATTGTTTGAAGTCGGCTTATATTTCTCACGCCGATTAAAGCCGGCAGGAGAAGTTGACGAGGACATGGAGGATCTGGATGACGACGATTTGGAAGCAGAGTTGGAAAATGCAGCCAAAGATTCTGAAGATGGCAAATGATTGATGCCTGCAGGGCTCCTGTAATTAACTTTACTGACTCGATGTGCCTGCATAACTTGACAAGATTGAGCAGGTTCTATTTACTATCAGTCGAGAAGTCAGGTTTTCATGCTGAAAAAATTAAATGTTGATCGCTAGATCGAACAACACAGAACCGTGAGGGTGAGACCATTTCTGTACAAACCGCACTAATTGTTGATGATTCTCGGGTTGCTCGTCTGGCGCTTGCGCGTAGACTCGGCGCTCGTGGAATCGAGGTAGTTTCCGTAGCATCTGGTGCAGATGCGTTGCGTAAGCTGCAGGAGATAACTCCGAATGTAATCTTTATGGATTACATGATGCCGGAGATGGACGGACTGGAAGCATGTGCTGCGATAGTCAATAATCCCACTACAGCTCATATTCCAGTTGTAATGACAACCAGTAATGACACGCCGGAATTTCGCAAACGTGGCATAGCTAGTGGGGCTAGTGGGTTTCTTTCAAAAGGCCTGGAAGACCGTGAACTGGATAATGTATTGGACGGAGTGTCGGGTTCTAAAATTGATCAAAAAGCAGGGGGAGTCATGACAACGGGATCTACTGAATTAAGTGAAGAAACGTTATCGCTGATCCGAGATCAGGCAATAAATGCAGCGCGTAAGGCATCAGAGGAATACTTTACCGGTCAATTACCAGGTCTTGAAGAACAAGTGGTAAAGGTAGCCGAAAATACCGCCAGGCGCTTCGCCGGATCTGGAAGTGGAGGCGGTGATATCGCGGGTGGTGATCTGTTAAAGATTCGTGACCGCCTGGATAATCTCCAGCATGATCCTCAGGTGAAAGCAATGGTTGCCAAAATGATCAGCGAAGAAAGCGCCATTTTTAAGGGTACTGCAAGTCATGCACAAGCCGCTTACAATGAGCCAACGGGTGGTTCCTTTTTTGGCAAGCTTATTAAGACAATCTTTTTTCTACTTGTGATAGCTGGTGCTGGGTACTGGGCCTTAACGATGTTTATGCCAGATCATCCTATTACCGCAATGGTATCGGGGCTCGTTACTCCATTGCTCGATAGTATTATGAATAAATAGTCTATTTCGCATTGGGTTGATTGTAAATTTATGCTGCTATTTAATTATTTTATTTGTTTCAGCCTTAGATTGTGCGATTATGTAGTTCGCATTTTTAAATGGATTGCTCAATATTAGTTGAAAGTAATCCGTAAGTTTTATTTGATAAGATAATTCTAGTTAGAATCTATATTAGGAGATGTATATGAAAAAACAACTTATTACCGGTTTATTAGCCCTTGCTCTGACAGGCTGTGTAGCAACCCCACCTGTAGAAAAACCCATGACAATTTCAGCTGATGCAGCCTTGGCCGAAGCAGCGGATTTGTTAGCCATGGCGAAGAAGCAAGGTGCCGAGTGGAAAGTCATCGATAAGGCAACTGGCGGCAAAGCTGCTCGTCTGAGTGAAACTTTAAAAGTAGCAAATGAGAAGGCTGCTGCTGGTGAAACTGACGAGGCAATTCGTCTAGCCAGGAAAGTATCAACATTCGCTACATTAGGTGTTGAACAGGCTAAATCTCAAATGGATGCTATACCTTATTATTAGCTCAGTTGGTGTAAAAGATAGAAACCGGCCCATGGCCGGTTTTTTTTGTGGGTAGTTGACAAGTTGAAACACGGAATTTTCCTGTTCAAAGTTTGCTTCAGCTAGAATGTAGATCGGATATCAACAGACTGGAGTTCTTGTGATTTTTGAGTTGCAATACATCAAATCTATTTTTAAAGCTTTAGTGATTGGCATTGCATTAGCTTCTGGTTCAGCATTTGCAGTTGTGGAGCTTCACTATCTTGCTGTCAATAGTAAGGCAGAACCAGGTGCAAGAACTGACTTCTCTGTGTTAATTGACAGGGACGAGCTAGTTTTGAAGAGTTCTCCACGCTCCAAGCCATCTTATGCCCTACTTTTTCGGCAGGCCTCATCGCAGGTAATATTTATTGATCATTACAACAGTCAGTTTATTATCCTGACTGAGGAGTGGTTGGCAAAGGCCAGGGAAAATGCTCAGCATCAAATGGATGAAATGAAAAGCCGAGTAGACAAAAATCAAAAGGGCTCTTCAGTCGGTGGGATCGGACAATATCATCAAATCAGTCTATTGATGAAAATGTTGCCTTTGCTAGGAGGGCTTTCCAGTCAGCTATCTGTAAGTCCCGTAAAATATACGCTGGCTGCAAATGATGTTGATTTTAATGGATTCAAATGTCGCTCAGTAGAAGAATATACAAAAGGGGAAAAGACGCGAGTATTCTGCATGGCAGACCCTAAGGACGTGGCTTTATCACAGCGAGAATCTGAATTATTTACGGACTTTCTCGCGGTTATGGCTCGGATGAAACAGAAAGGCGTATTCGAATTTGGATTTGTTGAACCGCCTCTGATTGTGTCCAGTGATCAACTCAATGGAGTTCCCATCGCAATAAGTTGGTCGGACGGTAGTGGCTACCTGATTCAGCAGGCTAAAACATTGAAGAGCTCTAAAGAGTTTAATTTGCCAGCCAATTATTTAGAGGCGCAAATCCCACTGTTTGACATGTAATGCCGTCTTAGTAGCAAGTTAGCAAAGAGCTAAAGTTCAACTAGACGCCGGGGGCTATGGGGCAAGAGATTCCCAGCTCTAGAGCTAATTCGCCGGCAAAATAATTAACCATTGGAATTGCGCTAACAATGGGGCATGCGAATAATCGCATACGTTCGAAGCAAGCAGTAATAGGTCCTAATTTCAATGAGTTATCAATGTCTCTCGTTGCCGCCAATAGTTGTTCTGCAATGATTATTTGGCGGGATTTACTTAACCCACTAGAAGGACTTTCTAAGTTTTCTAAATTGAACTGGTGATCAATCTGGTTGGGTAATCCACTGATACTTCTGGAATGTTTTGTCGGAAAAATTTGTGTGCTAGTCCAACCTTTCGCTATCTGGGAGGAAGTGTCAGCAATTTCTGATGATTGGTACGCTACACTGATATCGACTAATCGTTTAGTTGGAATTTGACTGGTCGCCGTTACGGATGCTGAAAATATGATTAAGAATCCGCCTAGTGCTAATGGTAGTTTTTTTCTGGTCAGGCAAGTTAACATAGAGTTATCCTTAGCATTGTTGTCACATACTATCGGTGGGGATGGGGTTTTACAAGTAAATCCCCAGTATCACTGCGATTACATACACTAAATGGGCAGTTAGGAATGTAGTGACATAATTTTAACGGTAGCAATGGGATCTAATGTATAGTTTCTGGTAATTGCGTCTGTTTTAGGAATAACTCTTGTTTTCAAATTACTATAAAAGCTGGAAAATGAAATTATAGTGTCGACTAGCAATTTGTCTGGTTGTGTAGATTTAAAGTTGCCCACCAGTTTTTTCAACTGCAGATTTTCCTACATCATCGGATTCGTAGTATTTTTACTATTTTCTCAATTTTCTACCTGTTTCGCTGGCGAGCTGATACAGCTCAAATCGCGACCCCAAGCACCTGATTTCGAATTGGCTGATATTGGTGGGAAGATCCATTTGTTGTCAGACTATCGGGGAGAGGTTGTTTTGGTGAATTTTTGGGCTACCTGGTGTGTTCCTTGCCGTGCAGAAATGCCCTCTCTTGAGCGACTCAATCGAAATTTTAAGGGCACGAAATTAGAAATACTGGCCGTTAACTGGGGTGAATCAAAACGAAAAGTAGCTAATTTTTATTTCGAAACTGACCCACCTATGTCATACAAAATGCTCCTGGATCCGGATAAAAGTGCTTCGCAGTTTTGGCCTATGCAAGGTTTGCCCATGACATTTTTAGTAGATAGGGAAGGACATGTTTCTTACATATCATCCGGTGGCAGGCATTGGGATACTGCAGAGGTTGCGAAAATTATTCGTCAGTTACAAAACGGATAATATTTTGTGACTAGAAAGTGCAAAGGGTTTAATACCAATACGCCTATATTTATGATACTTGGAACTAATTGTGCTCCGTTATGGCTGGCTAAAAATACAGTAAAAAAATTTTCAATGATATAAAAAACGGAGAATTATCTACTGAAGACTGAGTGGTCGCCTGAGTATTAATTGAGCGGGACGATAGTAGAATTGGTTAGAATACAGATATTGGGAATTGTTAAAAGCCTGCAGACTTCAATCGCTGTTAAATATTTTCCATATTTTGTCATCACTTTTTTAACTCGTTGAGTAAATAAACCTCCATGTCCAATTTTATCGATAAAGCAAATTCCAGATTACTGGACCCGGTTGGTATAACCAATCAGGAAATAGACGGATTGTTGGGAGTTTTAAACAATCGGCAAATTGACTATGGTGATTTGTATTTTCAGTACACCGTTCACGAGTCCTGGTCACTTGAGGACGGAGCGGTGAAATCAGGTAGTAGAAATATTGATCAAGGGGTTGGAATTCGAGCTGTCAGTGGTGAGAAAACCGGTTTTTCCTATTCCGATGAGCTTAGTATGCCAATTTTGACTGAAGCAGCCCGAGCGGCTCGTGCTATCGCTAAAGCGGGTTCAGAGGGCTCCAATCAGATTTCAAGCAAGCCGGACAGCAGTTTGATAGCGGCACTTTATGAGCCGGTAAACCCCATTACCAGTTTGGCAGATCAGGACAAAATAGAATTGCTCAAACGTATTGAGTCTGTTGCCAGGGCCGCCGATCCCCGAGTGAGTCAAGTTATGGCAAGCCTGGCCGGATTACAGCAAACCATACTGATTATCAGAAACGACGGTAAGACGGTTGCTGATATCAGACCGTTAGTGCGCTTGAATGTGAGTGTCATCGCCGAGCAGGGTGGCCGTAGAGAACAAGGCTCGGCTGGTGGTGGAGGACGATACGAGTATTCTTACTTTAGCGAATCAGGTAAGCCCGAGGAATATGCTCGTGAAGCGGTGAGGCAGGCCTTGGTGAATCTCGATGCCGTTGAGGCGCCCGCTGGAGCAATGCCCGTAGTATTGGGTCCTGGTTGGCCGGGCGTTCTGTTACATGAAGCAATTGGTCATGGTCTGGAGGGGGACTTTAATCGAAAAGGCAGTTCTGCTTTTTCCGGACGTGTTGGTGAAAAAGTGGCCTCCGAGTTTTGCACTGTAGTGGATGATGGCACTATTGCTAATCGTCGTGGTTCCTTAAGTGTCGACGATGAGGGAGTACCCTCTCAGAATACGGTACTAATCGAAAATGGTATTCTCAAAGGCTATATGCAGGATAGTTTGAACGCCAGATTAATGGGTGTTGAATCAACCGGCAATGGACGTCGAGAATCCTACGCTCATCTGCCAATGCCAAGAATGACCAACACCTATATGCTTGCCGGAAATCATGATCCTGGGGAGATTGTAGAGTCTGTAGAAAAAGGTCTTTATGCAGTTAATTTTGGTGGCGGACAAGTAGATATAACTTCCGGAAAGTTTGTGTTTTCTGCTAGTGAAGCTTACCTGATTGAAAATGGAAAAATTACCCGACCGGTTAAGGGTGCAACGCTAATAGGTGACGGACCTGACGTGCTTACCCGTGTGAGTATGGTTGGTAATGATCTTGAGCTTGATAGTGGCATTGGTGTGTGCGGAAAGGAGGGACAAAGTGTCCCCGTGGGTGTTGGTCAGCCAACCTTAAAAATTGATGAAATAACCGTTGGTGGTGTGTCCCTATGATGTCCCAGATGATGAGCCAAAACTGTGAGTAATATGCAAAACCAGGAAATGACCAGTAGCCGCGAAGCGACTCCACTAAATGAAAGTGAGTTGCAGTCTGTCGTGAATTTAGCTTTGGAGCAGGCAGCTTCAGCTGGAGCGGATCAGGCAGAAGCCTCTGCCAGTATCGGTGATGGGCTTTCCATTAGTGTTCGCATGGGAGAACTGGAAACTATTGAACATACCCGCGACCGTGGTTTGGTTGTTAATGTTTACTATGGCAAACGAAGCGGTAGCGCAAGTACATCAGATTATTCGGCAGCCGCAGTTATTGATGCTGTAAAGTCTGCCTGTAGCATCGCAAGTTTTACCGAGGAAGACTCTGCTAGCGGATTGGCAGATCAACAGGATCTAGCTACAGAGTTCCCTGATCTGGACTTATACCACCCTGAACTGATCGATGTAGATGAAGAAATTCAGCGTGCCCTGGCTTGTGAATCCAGTGCGCGACAATTTGACTCGAGAATAAACAATTCCGAAGGCGCATCCATTTCCATCGATAGGGGGGCAGATTATTTTGCCACCAGTCATGGCTTTGCCGGCTCCTCTCGCAGAACGCGTTACGGAATCAGTTGTGCCGTTATAGGACAAACTGACCAGGGTATGCAACGGGACTATTGGTACGACTCAGTTCGCAAAAGGTCAGATTTGGCTAGTGCGGAAGAGGTGGGTCTGGCCGCAGCAAGAAGAACCATTCGTCGGTTAGATGGCCGAAAACTCAAGACTGGAAAAATGCCGGTAATATTTGAGGCACCAGTCGCTTCAAGCCTGATTTCACATTTTATTGGTGCAATTAGTGGCGGCGCACTGTATCGCAAGTCGTCCTTTCTATTAGACCAGAAGGGACAACAGGTATTTCCCGAATTTATGCGAATTCATGAACAACCTTTACTAAAGTCAGCTATGGGTAGTTCGGCTTATGACAATGAAGGCGTAGCAACCGCTAACCGCGACATCGTTCAGGATGGTGTTTTGCAGGACTATGTTCTAAGTTCCTACTCTGCTCGCCGACTGGGATTACATACCACTGGAAATGCTGGTGGAGTACATAATCTATCGGTTGAATCTGGCAATCTTGATTTACCTGGTTTGTTAGGCTCGATGAGTAGTGGATTATTGGTTACTGAGCTAGTTGGCCACGGTGTGAATCCTGTGACCGGAGATTATTCCCGAGGAGCTGCAGGATTTTGGGTGGAAAATGGAGAAATTCAATACCCGGTGGAGGAAATTACCATTGCCGGTAATCTCAAAGATATGTTTCTTCAGATCGAAGCGATTGGAAGTGATATCGATACACGGGGAAATACTCGTTGCGGATCGATTTTGCTTGCGGATATGACGATTGCCGGGGAGTAAAACAGATTATTAATATAATCCACGGATGCTTATAAAGAACCGTCCGGATTCGGACGTTGTTTTCCGCAGTGTTGACAGACCTTACTAACCACGTCGGTTTTTTTTCCGCAGAACCGACACACAAATGTGTGAAAAGTTAGATGGCGTGTCAATTAGAATCCAACGTATAGAGTTTTTTCGCAGGGATTACACCACGTACACCACCTTTAGGATTTTCAACATCACCCTTATAGCGTGGAATTACGTGGATATGTAGATGTTGGACGGATTGACCGGCCCACTCGCCAACATTAATGCCAATATTGTAACCATCCGGTTTACACCTTTCCTCGACCATGGTTTTCGCATCAGCAACCAGTGTCCAAAGCGCTTCGCGTTCTGCATCAGTTATATCGAAATAGCTGGCAAAGTGTCTATGAGGAATGACCAAAAAATGGCCGTCACTCGCTGGATGCTTATCATAGGCAGCAAAGCCTAGTTCAGAATCGATCATCACACGCCGTTCGGATCTGGGTCTACAGAAACGGCATTCGTCATCAATTATTGGTGTTAACTCAATATTGCTCATTTACTAAATTCCAGATAGCAGTCATTACTGTATAGGGATTACTATTCCATCCTGAATGTCCGGGCCATCATCCACCTTGCCACCGGCTTCAATTTCAACGTCACTTGCAGCACGAACCAGAAGGATTTCAAGTTTGAAAATCACTTCTCTGCCACATAGCGGGTTATTACCGTCAAATGTAATCATGCTGCCATCAATTCGAGTGACCAGAAAACTTTTTGTTTTTCCTTTCTGATTTTCCATCAAAATTGCAGTGCCAATCTCACGATACTCTTCAGGCACATTTTCGACGTAATCAGTTATCACCATGGATTCATCCCTGGGGCCATAAAGCTGAGTGCAATCGATGGGTACTTCGATCACGTCCCCAATACCTCTTCCTTCAAGCTCCACCATGACGGCTGGTGCTAGCACTTCATTTACGCCGTGCACATAGCCTAATGGAAATTCTACTTCGGTAAGAACATCTGCGGACTTTGCATCAATAACTTTATACTTAAGTTCTACGTACTTGTTATCTTCTATTAACTCTCTAGTATCATTCATAAGGTTGTATTCTGCCGGTTATGCTTCTCGCCGTTTTTACGGAAATGTTTGTACACTGTAGGTTTTAGAAAACTGACGCACCAAATATTCTAATTTCGCCTTTTTCATATCCGAGTACCAGGCGGCCCAGCCACTCGCCTTGTCGTTTCGTGCTGGTTACCTTATAGAGTACTGTCACGTGCTCGCCGCGACGAATAATGCCCAGATGAACGTATTCGGATGAAAGATTTCTGGTCAGTTCGCTCTTGGCAAACTGCTTACCCAGTTCAACTTCATTCAGACCGATCAATAAATGATAGGAAAACTTGCGGATAAATTTTCCATATTGACCCTTATTTGAAAATCTGACCAGATCTTCCCACATAGGGTGAGCCACCGCGAGGATCTCTTCGTCGGTGGAATCAATAATATTCTTCGGGTCTTGGGTATCCATAGCCGTCTCAGAGGTTGTATTCATGTAATTATTCTGGTGAGATTATACAAGTATTCGAACTTACAAAATTTAAAGGCGCCTCTGAAAATGCAGAGGCGCCTCCATTCAAGCTCGACTTGTCAGGCTAACTACTCGCTATCGCTAACCAGGTGGTAACACGGAGCTTTTTCAAGGGTGTATTCACCGGTTTTAGGGTCTCGACGAGAAACGGTCAATACATGCCAGTTTTCATCATCTAGTTTCATAGCGTCACCGCGATAGTAGTAGCCAGGCCAACGGGTTTCCTTACGGAACAGGGTATGTTGTAACACACACTCAGAAGTACGATGACGATGCTTCAGTTCCCATGCGCGCATTAGCTCATGGAGATCTTCGGCGGCAAGCTTTTCAAGATCCTCTTCCATGATCCTGAGTTTCTTAAGGCCGATATTTAAAAGCTTATCGTTGGTCATATAACTAACCGTTACACCACCACCATACTCGTCCATCAACTTCTGCAGTCGATCCAGACCCTGGCGTGGATTGATGTAATTGGGATTAACAGAACCGGCAGTGATTTCATTACGATAAAGTTTGTAATGATTCATTGGAAGATAGATTTCATCTTTCAGCTTGTTAATCTGGTTTTCCGAAACGACGATACCCTCGGCCTTGCCGTCATCAATGTATCGGCAGGCAGCTTTAGCTGATAGACGACCTTCGGTGAATGATCCGGAGGAGAAAGCATGTGGAGTACCACCAACCGCATCACCTGCGCCAAACAATCCGTCAATTGTCATCATGCGGTTATAGCCCCAGAAATACTCTGGTGGTGAAAGGTCTTCAGGACCTGAACACCATGCGCCACAACCCGTTGCATGTGAACCCATAACGTAAGGCTCTGAGGTGGTTAACTCAGGGTTTTCGTATTTCGGATCTACATCAGTAGCCGCCCAAAGTACAGCCTGACCCACTGTCATACCCAGGAAGTTTTCCCAGCCAACTTCTTCAAGATGAGGATCCTGAAAGGCTTCCATTGTGACCATGTGAATTGGACCCCGACCCGCGTTAACTTCGTTAATAAAGGCGTGGTTACGCAGGCAGGTGGGAGTAGGGTGGTGATCAATGTAATCACCGACGATCTCTTTGGTATTTTCGTACCATTTGGACTCGTACTCTTCACCTTCACCATTCTGGGTGTAGGTTTTAAGATGCAGGAAGTATGCTCCAACAGGTCCATAACCGTCCTTGAACCTTGCCAGTACGATGCGATTTTCCATCTGGGTCATTTTGGCGCCCGCATTGATCAATAATGCGTAAGCGGATCCGGATGACCAGGGGGCGTACCACACACGACCAGCGCCTTCACCTACTGAACGTGGTTTGAAGATGTTTGATGCACCACCAGCGCCAACAACAACAGTCTTTGACTTGAAGACGTGGTAGTCGCCAGTACGAACATTAAAACCAACAGCTCCGGCTATACGATTTTCCTTCGCTTCATCAAGTAACAGATGAGTGACACATACGCGGTTGTACACCTTGTCAGCTGATTTTTTAGCGGCTTCGGCGACGATTGGCTTGTATGATTCACCATGAATCATGATTTGCCACTTGCCTTCACGCATATAAGCGCCGGTGTTGGGGTCTCTCATTAACGGCAGGCCCCATTCTTCAAACTGATGCACAGTTGAATCGACGTGACGAGCCATGTCAAAAAGTAAGTCCTCTCGAACCATACCCATCAGATCGTTGCGTGCATAACGCACATGATCTTCCGGATTGTTCTCGCCCCAGCGTGTACCCATATAGCAATTGATGGCGTACAAGCCCTGAGCAACCGCGCCAGAACGATCGATATTAGCTTTCTCGGCGATCACGATCTTTTTGTTTTTGCCCCAGTATCTGGCTTCAAAAGCCGCACCGGTTCCACCGAGGCCAGCGCCCGCAACCAGAACATCAATATTGTCTTCAACGACAGTGTTATAAGCCATTAGTAGTAAACCCCTTCTTTCATCTTCAGACCGTTTGATTCAAGGGTGTGTAAATCACCATCGTCCATTCTAATGTATTTCGGTTCGTTAAATAATAGCTGACTGTCACGCATTTCCTGGCTTGGTTCAGGCGCATCCGCTAGTTGCGGTATATCTCTGCCCCAGGGCTTTGTGGTGATTGGCGACAGAAAGTTCTTTTCTGTACCGTTTCTGAACTTGATGCGCCAGGCTATGGTACCTTTTTCTTCTTCACGTATTACCCGGACGCTATGCCCAAGTGGTGCGAAATCGGCATAGCCACGAACATCAATTGCTTGATGAGGACAGGCCTTTACACAGGAGTAGCACTCCCAACACATGTTGGGTTCAATGTTGTATGCACGGCGAGTGGTTTTATCAATGTGCATGATGTCGGACGGGCAGATGTCGACACACATACCGCAACCGTCACAACGAGTCATATATACAAAAGTAGGCATTATATTTCCCTAGAAATTTAGTAGTTTCGCAAGTATTGCTTAGTAGTGACGAGGTGCTTCACGTGAGATGCCAAGGCCCATGTCCATTGGTGCATCTTTTAGCAACTCCATTGAGTGGCGATCTCGGTCAGCAGGATTGGTTCTGTCGGCCAGTTCAGGAAGGTTCTCTCTGGACCCATCGGCTTTAGTTACACGCTTTTGAAATGCTGCAGCCGGTTTGAAAAACATATGAGCGAATTTCGACCACAGTACGGTGCTGAACAAGAATGTGCTTGAGGCGATAAAAAACAGGAAAAACAAAGTTTCCCAGCCGCTAACACCATTTGACTGTAGAGCAGACCAAATGAGAGCGAAGGTTGAAGTCAGCAACAGGGAAACAATAAACATGTCTGCTCGAACAAGTCGGTACCATGGATTACCTTCTGAAGAGACATCGACACGAATGAAAAACCAGAACCAATAGCCACCGATACACACCATCAACGCACCCAGATGCCACAACATGGGCAGGTAGGCTGGTGCAGGCATCTCGGGTGTTGAGTATGAAAAAATCATACTAACCGTTGAAACGAGAAAAATGATGAAACCATACATGGTGAATAAGTGTGACAGTCTGCGCTTCGGATTAGCGAATTCACCAGACGTTAGAACTTCATTCGCAACCGTTTTTACAGCAAGTGATGCCTTGGTAGCGCCGCTGACTTTGTGCTTGGCCTGCGCTTTGGCTTTCTGGGAGTTAGCAAAGAAGTACTGCGCACTTCTTTTATGTATCATGTCAAGTATGGTGCCACCAATCACCATAAGAAACATGGCAACGACATATCCCTGCATTACTGCCACGGGGATGATAGCCGAAAGCTCGGAAAATGGATTGATCGAGATCATTATTACAGGACTCCCTGATAGAGAATAGGCATTGAAAACGGGGCAAATATAATCAATTATCAAATAGCTGACTAATCATTATACGAACTCCGGCATAAGTAATTTCTATGGATCAATGGAATCTTTATAATAATATTTTGGGCAACTTGAAAAGTACTTTCATTACAAATACTTATCTTGTATTTGACGAGTCTCGTAGAGCTTTTAAGAGAAGGAGTGAAAATTATAAAATTATATTATCGTTCGGAATGGGACTGGAAATGGCTGTTTATTAAACCTTGGGCTCTATTGAATTCAGTTTCCCACTATCAATTGATCCTGAGCGGGCTGTGAATCGCACTTTGTTATTAGTCGGCTCCGTCCACTACGGAAGTTTCAGAAGGGACAGTGATGCTTCACCTGCTGAGGCCGTGCGGTAAGACATTTTGATTAGTTTCAACGAAAAAATGTCAGGTTGCACGAAGTCTCGGGTTTTCCTGAATCGGTCTACTGTACTTTGTATGATGCTACAGACAGG
This sequence comes from Parasphingorhabdus sp., assembly GCA_047615875.1. GTDB lineage: Bacteria > Pseudomonadota > Gammaproteobacteria > Arenicellales > CAJQKF01 > JBLHGU01. The sequence continues at coordinate 31,493 of JBLHGU010000013.1, read as the reverse complement.
CGATTTTATTTCTTTCGCCTGCGAAGATGTCCCAGTTTTCTCATATTTTGCTTTTTTGCGGCCTTCTGTCGTTTTCCGGCCATCTCGTCCAGCTTGTTCTGGCTGGCTTTTTCATCAACCACTTTAAGTGAGATATAGCTACCATCGGCCTGCATTTCCCAGGCGCCATGTTGGTCATTCAGGCAGGTGTTTAATATCATTCTCAGGTCTTCTTTGAGATCCGGGGCCTCTATGGGCACAATAATCTCAACACGACTCTCAAGGTTCCGTCTCATTAAGTCAGCAGAGCCTATGTAGTATTCCTCATCATCACCACCGCCGTTTCGAAAATAGTAAATTCGGCTGTGTTCCAGAAACTTTCCAACAATACTAATAATACGCATAGATTCTGAGATGCCCTCAAGTCCAGGATATATCCGACAGGTATCTCGAATAATAAGGTCAATTTGAACCCCACTCGCTGATGCACGATATAACTCCTTACAAATATCAGTGTCTTCAAGGGCGTTGCACTTAAACTGAATATGACCTTTTTCGCCACTTTTCTGCAATCTGATTTCGCGTCGAATTTTATTGATGAGATTGTTTTTCAATAATCTCGGCGCAGGTAGAATTTTCTGATAATCGCGTTTTGCCATAAAACCGGTGGTCAGAAAATTAAAGAATTCTGTGATATCGCTGCCTACTTCTTCATCACAAGTTAACAGGCCAAGATCACAATAAAACTGAGCGGTACCTTCGTGATAATTGCCAGTACCAATATGAACATAACGCCTGATGCCATCGAAATCCCTTCGAACCACCAATATTACTTTGCTATGAGTTTTAAATCCTACGACGCCGTAGGTCACATGAATACCGGCTTCCTCCATGTGACTAGCCCAGTGAATATTGGCCGCTTCGTCGAATCGGGCTTTCAATTCCACGACCACTGCTACCTGTTTTCCATTTCGAGCAGCCTCTATCAGGCAGTCTACAATCTTGCTGCGACGGGCAGTCCGGTAGAGTGTCATTTTTATCGCTCTAACCTTTGGGTCCCGACTGGCTTCACTTAAAAACCTTACCACCGAGGTAGCAAAAGACTCATAGGGATGTTGCAAAAGAACATTGCGATGTTCCCTGATGACGTGAAAAATGGGACGATTCTCTAACAGTTGAAAGTGATCAGATGGTCTGTGAATAGGCTCTCTGAGTTCTGAGATTTGAAGGCTGGAAATTTCGAAAAGATCACTTTTCCCCATCAGTCCGTCACTATGAAACACATCCCTTTCCTGGTTTAAGCCCAGTTCTGCGGCAAGCATGCCTCGACGGCTGGCGTCAATTCCAGTCTGCACCATTAATTGCACAATAGGAGCAAACTTTCGCTCCCTGAGTTCTGACACAATCATCTCAAGTAGATCATTTGCTGCCGCCTCATTCCTCTCGGTGCTAGCGTTTCGAACCACTCTAAAAAAATCGCACTGTTCAATCTCCATACCCGGGAAGAGCAAGTCCAGATTGTTTGCCATAATTTCTTCCAGGGAAACATACTTGTGTCCTTCGCCAATTCGGATGAATCGCTGGGTTTCCGAACCAATAGGTACTTTTACCCGTGCAAGAGAGGTTAGATCGCTGTCAATGTAACGTAATGTGACCAGCAGGTTTAATGACTGATTTGAAACGAATGGAAACGGGTGGGCTGGATCAATTGCCTGAGGAGTGATGAGTGGAAATATATTCTCAAAGTAAAATTTACGTATTTGCTGTTGCTCAATGGGAGAGAGCTCACTATAGGGGCTTATTTCAATTCCGTAATCAGGCAAGGCCTTCAAGATGCTAGCCAGGCTGGTTTCGATTTCCACTTCTATTTGGTCAATGAATCGACGACACGCCTCAATTTGTTGGGTTGGATTCATGCCATCCACGGTCAAATCCAGATAACCAGCACCTTCCTGTTGCTTGAGTCCACCGACGCGTTTCATGTAAAACTCATCCAGATTCGAACACACAATGGCAATATACTTTAGCCGTTCCAATAGCGGCAAATCGTCGTCTCGAGACATGGCCAGGACACGCTGATTGAACTGCAACCAGGTCAGTTCACGGTTTTGATAAAGCGACGCTGCAGTGAAATCTTTGTTGGAGCCGCCGGATTCAGGTAGTTCCGCGGATTTCACTGAGGCACTATCTTTAAGCACGGTCTGTGACTTTTGGGTTGCGGGCTTTTTCAGTTTAATATCAGTAGCCATAATGTTTAAATATTCTTTATACCTGTTTTGTTTTGCATTTCTTTGGTTGTTTTGAAGACGCTAGTTTCTATTAACTTCCTGAATTTCAATCTTGTAGCCTCGATTAGAAACAAATCCATTTTCATTTTGAATTTCTGTTTTAGTTAACGGGTTTTCGTTTAGCCATTGAACGTCAATGGAAATCTGTAAGGATTTATTCTTTAGGCTAATAAAAACATCTGGCAAAGGATCTGGCCCACGATGCCTATGCAGTGTAACCGCCAAACGAAGGAGCAAAACCAGTCGTTCGACGGTAGTCCGAATATTCGCCGGAATATTGCTAAATACAATATCAGCCAGTTTTCGGCGATGACCTCGAATAAGTGCTGCTAGGATCGCCCTCTCTGATAACGAAAAACCAGTTAGATCTGTATTCGCTATAATATATGCGCCGTGCTTATGATACTGGTGATGGGAGATTTCCAGACCGATTTCATGTAACTCAGCGGCCCAGGTCAGGAGTTGTCTTTGTTGCAGACCAAGATTTAATTTGTAGGCAAGTTGATCAAAGAGTTTTAGGGCGGTTGTTTTTATATTGGAACTATGGCTAGTATCGACATGGTATCTGGAGGCGAGTAGTTTTACCGACTCCCCGCGTACGTCTCGATCGTGTTGCCGACCAATCAAATCAAATACGACCCCTTCGCGTAAAGCGGCATCGGAGACCTCCATTTTTTCGATCCTAAGCTGCTTGAAACAGGCCGATAGAATGGCCACGCCACCAGCAAAAACAGGCACACGACGTTCCGATAATCCGGATAAGTTTTTTGGTGTGAGATGGCCTATTTCGATTATCTTCTTGTTTAGCTTTGACAGTCCCTTAGCTGTGATCAAATTTTTACACCAGCCCGCCCCCTGTACAGTTTTCAGAATGGATTTAATGGGTCCGGATGATCCAATTGCGCTATCCCAGCCCAGCTTCCGATAGGATGACCAGATCGGTAGCAATTCTATGGTGGCGGACAAAATGGCATCATCCATTCGCCGTTGGGTTATTTTTCCATCAGGGAAAAAACGCCTGGTTAAATCAACAGAGCCCATAAACAGGCTCTCCATCTTCTTAGGCTTTGATTCAGTGCCAATGATTAATTCGGTGCTGCCGCCGCCAATATCAATAACTAGAGTTTGTCCAATACCGGAACTTCGACTCAGAGAAACCCCTGCATAAATTAATCGAGCTTCCTCTTTACCAGAGATGATCTCTATGGGATGGCCAAGTGCTTCTTCTCCACGACGGATGAATTCTTGTCGATTTTTTGCCCGTCGCAATGCATTTGTTCCAACTGTTCGGAAATTGCCATTTTCGATGTGACGAATTCTTTGCCCCATTCGTGACAAACATTCCATTGCCTCCTGCATTTTTTCCTCGCTGATCAGGTTATTTTCATCCAGGCCAGCGGCCAGGCGAACGTAATCATTAAGGCGGTCAATAATCCGTAGTTGCCCTTGTTCTTGCTGTGCAACGATCAGATGAAAACTATTTGAGCCCAGGTCAAGGGCTGCAAGCTCCTGGCGAAACTCAGTCACTTTGAATAAGACTCTGACTATTGTTGCCGAGCTTTCGTTCTCGTAGGTGTTGAGTGTTCAAAATGAAGACTTTGAAATATTATGCTGTGACATTATGATTGTATAGAATGCGCTATCAATCACAGGAGCAAAATTTACCATATCAACCCTATCGTCAGTAAGCAGGCTAAATCAGAAAAATAGTCAGCATGTTTTACAAAAGCAGCATATAACCGGTGTCAGCGATGGGCGCAACAATCAACTTGAGAAACAACATCAACAGAATTAGCAGCACCATCGGCGAGAAGTCCAACCCACCAACTGACGGTAGTGCTCTTCTTATCGGTTCTAGCAGGGGTTCACTTAAGGAATCGAGCAACCGTGTCAGTGGATTGTAACCGCCACCCTGAAACCAGCTCAAAATGGCACGAATGAAAGTTACAAAAACAAATATATAAACGGTAGTCTTGAGAATTTCTGCAATAGAAATAATTAGCAGAGGGGAAATTCCCAGATAAATGCCCTGTAGTGCTGCAACCAAATATAGCTTTATCATGGCTATCGACAACGCCAGTACAACAGCTGATATGTCAATGCCGAGAAAACCCGGGATGAATCGACGCAATGGTCTTAGTGGGGGATTGGTTACGGTAACGACAAATTGAGATAATGGATTGTAAAAGTCCGCGCGGAAAAGCTGTAAGAGAAAGCGAAAGATAACTACCAGCAAGTACATTCCTAATACAGTATCAACTAAAAATATTCCGGCATTGGATAGATAATTTTGACCCATTAACTTAGTTCCTGTTGCAGTTTTTCGGCGCGTGACCGCGCAGCGTCGACAGCGGCATACAATGCCTCACTGAACTGGTTATTGTCCAGTGCCTTAATTCCCTGTTCGGTTGTTCCGCCCGGTGACGTGACGTTTAGTCTGAGAGTTTCCAGGGTCTTTGTGCTTGATTGGGCAAGAGCGGCCGCACCGAGGGCTGTTTGTAAACACAAAGTTTTGGCCGTCTCCTCGGTCAGCCCCATTTGCATGGCGGATTTTTGTAAGGATTCCATCATCAGAAAGAAATACGCTGGCCCACTGCCTGAGAGAGCAGTGACGGTATCCATTTGTGATTCGTTTTCTAGCCAGACACTGATTCCAACTGCATCCATGATCGCTTGACTATAACTGCGCTGTGACACTGTAACGCTGTGGTTTGCATACAATCCCGCCGCGCCTTTACCTACTAGGCAGGGTGTATTAGGCATAACTCGCACAATGCCGCCGTTGCTATTAGACCAGTTCTGAAGGCTGCTTATTCCGATGCCGGCGGCAATGGAAATAAGTAGAGGATTGATTCGACTGATAATGTCTTGCAAAGGTTCAAGCGCACTACGCATAACTTGCGGTTTTACCGCTAACACGCACACTGATGTTGCCTCTATCAGTTCCAGGTTAGATCGACATACGTTGATTTCGTAAGTCTCTCTTATAGAATCAAGTCTTACCGAGTCTGGTTCTGAAACGAAAATGTTTCCGGGATTCATTCCAGATGACAGCAATCCGCCAACCAGGGCGTTGGCCATGTTGCCACCGCCAATAAAGCCAATTTTTTCATTATTTAACATTTTTTAAACGCCATATTTATGTGTAGTTGCGGGGCCCAAAAAGTGCCGTGCCAATTCTTACATGGGTAGCACCCTCTGCAATTGCCGCCTCAAGATCTGATGTCATACCCATGGAAAGGCAATCCAGTTCGAGGCCATTGTTATTTAGTTTTTCAAGTAGCTTGCGGAGATCTGAAAAAACGTCTCGTTGACGTTGTAAATTATCACTAGCTTGAGGAATAGACATCAGGCCGCGTAACCTTAAACCGGGTATGATGGCCATTGATTGAGCCAGGGCTAGAGCCTCATCTGGTTCTACTCCAGACTTGCTGGCTTCGCCGGACTGATTAACCTGAATTAACACATTTAGTGGATGGTCGGAATGCTCTGCTAGACGACGGGCAATTTTCAATCTATCTACTGTATGTACCCAGCTAAAACGACTGGCGATGTCTCGACATTTGTTACTTTGGATATTTCCAATAAAGTGCCAGTGAATATTGCTGGTTTTCATCGCCGATATTTTGTCCATTGCCTCTTGCAGATAATTTTCTCCAAAGTGACTTTGCCCAAGATCGTATAATTCTGTAATCGCAGAAATGGGTTTGGTCTTGCCAACGGCGACCAGGGTTACATCATCAGGATTCCTGTGATATTGATTACAGGCCTGCAAAATTCGATCCTGGATATTTTTCAGTCGAATCGCTGGAGTAGATTGTTCAGATGGCACGTGCATGTCAAACGAAGGTCATGGTTTGTTCAAAGATTTCCAAATTATAAAGTACCTGTAGGTAGTAGGGAGAGCCCCTTGCGCTGCATGCTTCAGAGCTTGATGTATTATTTGATGTATTATAAGACGTTGATGAGGTGGTTAGATAACAATCATTTGAGAGTGTAGAATATGGACCTGTCCGAAGTGCTGGCATTCGCTGTTAAAAACAAGGCATCCGACCTTCATTTGTCGTCCGGGTTGCCCCCTATGATACGTATTGACGGTGATATTAAAAGAATTAATGTCGATCCACTTGATGCTCATACCGTGCATAGCATGGTGTATGACATTATGAATGACAAGCAGCGCAAAGATCTTGAGGAGTTCCTGGAAACTGACTTTTCTTTTGAAATGCCTGGAATAGCTCGCTTTCGTGTTAATGCATTTAATCAGAATAGAGGGCCAGCGGCGGTATTTAGAACGATTCCTAATAAAATTGTTCCTCTTTCGGAATTGGGTGCTCCCTCAATCATGACGCAGTTGGCAATGAAATCAAGGGGGTTGGTGTTGGTGACTGGACCAACTGGCTCTGGAAAATCTACCACCCTGGCCGCAGTTTTAGATCAGATTAATGAGAGTATGCGTTCGCATATTCTTACTATTGAGGATCCTATCGAGTTTTTGCATAGCAGTAAAAACTGTGTGATCAATCAACGTGAACTTGGTCCACATACATTAAGTTTTGCCAATGCATTGCGGTCTGCGCTGCGCGAGGATCCGGATGTGATTCTGGTTGGTGAAATGCGGGATCAGGAGACCATACGTTTGGCATTAACTGCGGCAGAGACAGGACATTTGGTTTTATCTACTCTGCATACCTCCTCAGCTGCCAAAACTGTTGACCGAATTATTGATGTTTTTCCGGCTGGCGAGAAAGATATGGTGCGTACCATGCTGGCAGAGTCCCTGGAGGCGGTAATTTCTCAGTCCCTATTAAAACGAATTGGAGGGGGACGAATTGCTGCATGGGAAATTATGGTTGGAACACCCGCAATTCGGAATCTTATACGGGAAAATAAGATTCCGCAGATGTATTCCTCGATACAAACGGGTCAGGAAAATAATATGCAGACTATGGATCAGAATTTATTAGAGCTGGTGCAGAGAAGATTGATTAGCGTCGATGTAGCCAGAAGCCGTGCTATCGACAAAACAAAGTTCTAGTCCGATGCACTTTGTTAAACGGATGTGATGATGTGGAAATTTAAATTTAGCGGTGCTTGCAGGCACCTGGGGGTTTGTAAGTGAACATGACAGATCTGTTAAACCTGATGTTGGAGCAAAATGCTTCGGATTTATTCATAACGACTGGTGCTCCACCGAGTTTGAAAATTGATGGGCGGGTTTTGCCAATCAAATCGCCAGTGCTCAGCGCTGAACAATCGCGCGATATGGCTTATTCAATTATGAACGATCAACAGAGAAGGGATTTTGAAGCTACCAAAGAGTGTAATTTCGCCGTCAATCCTATCGAGCTTGGCCGTTTCAGGGTAAATGTTTTTGTTCAGCAGGGACAAGTGGGTATGGTGCTTAGAACCATTAAAACTCATATTCCAACATTTGAAGATCTCCACCTGCCGCAAATTATGGGTGAGTTAGCATTACGGAAAATGGGATTGGTTCTATTTGTTGGTGGAACAGGTACGGGTAAGAGTTCATCCCAGGCTGCACTTGTGGGCTATCGTAATCGACACACGAAGGGGCATATTGTCACTATAGAAGACCCGGTGGAATTTGTTCATACTCACGAAAATTGCATCATAACCCAGCGCGAAGTGGGGGTAGATACCGAGTCATTTGAAATTGCACTGCAGAACGCTATGCGTCAGGCTCCGGACGTTATACAAATTGGTGAGATTCGTAAACCGGAGACTATGGACAACGCCATAGTATTTGCCGAGACCGGTCATTTGTGTCTGGCAACATTACACGCCAACAATACCTATCAAGCACTCGATCGAATCATCAACTTTTTTCCCCATGATCGACGCGAACAACTGCTGATGGATTTATCATTTAATCTCGGTGCAATAGTATCACAACGCTTGCTGCCAATTAGAGGTGGCAAGGGCAGGGTGCCTGCTCTGGAGATAATGTTGAACTCCCCGCTTGTCGCGGATCTTATTCTTCGCGGCGATTTGCAAAAACTTCACGATGTAATTGAACGATCCACTGATCTTGGTATGTGCACTACTGACCAATCACTGTTTAAGCTTTTCCGTGAAGATATGATTACCTACGAAGATGCACTTAGAAATGCAGATTCGGTTAATAACCTTCGTCTACGAATTAAACTCGAAGGAAGTTCTCCAGCGGCACGAGAGAAAATGGGTTCTAGTCTCGATGGATTGGCTGTTTAGACTATTTTGTGGGCAACTTAAGTTGCCGCCAGTGGTTGGTGGTTTGGCTTTGGTGTGAGATGACTAACCTGCCTTATAAACCACTTCGCCTCTGGCCAGGGTGAATTGAACTTCTCCATACAGAGATTGACCAAAAAACGGTGTATTATTTCCACTGCTGGCCATTGATTCTGTCTCCAGTTCCCATTGTTTGTCTGCATTAAATATACACAGATCAGCAGGAGCGCCAACATTCAGCCGACCACTCTGCAAATTTAGTATACTCGCCGGATTGGTGCTAAGCGCTGATATTGCTGAACTCAATTCCAACTCGCCATCATGAACCAGTTTCATGGTCAAGCCCAACAGTGTCTCAATTCCTGCTATTCCAGTCGCCGCTTCACTGAAAGGCGCAAGCTTGGCATCTCGGCCGTGAGGTTGATGGTCTGAGCAAATAGCATTGATGACCCCAGCCTTCAAGGCGGCGAGTAAACCTTCTCGATCTGTGCTACTACGCAAAGGCGGCTGTACTTTGCATTGAGTATTGAAATTGCCGACATCCTGATCACATAAGTGTAAATGATGGGCAGTTACATCTGCGCTTACCGGAATGCCGCGTTGTTTTGCTTCAGCTATCATTGCCACCGCTTTGGCGCTGGATAATCGGCAAAAATGTGCGCGTACGCCGGTTGTCTCTACTAATGCGAGGTCTCGAGCAACCCCGACCATTTCAGCCGCTTCAGGTATGGATGGCAGCCCTAGACGAGTGGAAACTTCGCCTTCGTGAATGCAGCCATTGCCTACCAGCCAGGCGTCCTGGGCGTTGAGTAAAACGGTCAAATTAAATGTGCTGGCATATTGCATCGCACGGCGCATTATTAATGTGTTTTTTATTACGTGATCGGCATTGCTCAATCCATTGCATCCGACCTGATTCAATGAGCCCATATCAGTCAGTCTTTCGCCGCCTAGCCCTACGGTCAGAGCACCAATAGGGAACACGCGGGCCATACCGATTGCTTCGGCTCGTTGTTGAACCATTTGCACCATAGCTGGTGTATCGGTTATAGGATAGGTGTCTGGTGGCAGGCAAACAGTGGTCACACCACCCTTAACTGCAGCTCTAAGCTCGGGGCCCATGTCGGCTTTATGGTCTTCACCTGGTTCTCTTAATCTGGCCTGCAAATCTATTATGCCTGGCATTACAATGCAATTGGCGGCGTCAATCTGATGCTCTGCCTGGAATCCGTCAGGCGCAGTTCCTGTAGCGCAAATTGTGCCATCGGCAATATACAAATTTTGCAGTTGATCTGTTTCATTGGCTGGATCGACAACCCTGCCATTTATAACCGCAATTTTCATAACTCAGTTGGCTCACTTATTGCTTTATCGCTCATCAAATGCGCCATGATAGACATACGCACTGCTATGCCATTAGTTACCTGGTCTAGAATAACCGATTGTTTGCCATCAGCAACACTAGACGCAATTTCCAGACCCCGATTCATAGGCCCTGGATGCATGACGATAGCATCCGAATGGGCTCTTTTTAAGCGGCTCTCGGTCAGGCCATAATAACGAAAGTATTCTTCCGGCCCAGGCAGCAGTTGACCATCCATCCGCTCCATTTGTAGTCTGAGCATAATCAATACATCAGCACCTTCTACTCCAGCATCCATGTCGTGATAAGTTTTTACACCAAGTGACTCAATTTGGGTTGGTAGTAAAGTTGCTGGGCCGATCAAGCGTATTTCCTTTACATTGAGCTGTCTAAGAGCGTGGATTTGTGACCTCGCGACTCGTGAATGAAGGATGTCGCCGGTTATTGCGACGATGAGAGATTCAAATCCAGATTTGTGTTGCCTAATGGTAAACATATCCAACATAGCCTGGGTTGGATGGGCGTGTCTACCGTCTCCAGCATTGATAATGCTGACATGATTCGCTACATGATTTGCAATTAGGTGAGCTGTGCCAGAACAAGTATCTCTAACCACAAACATATCTGTGTGCATGGCTTCAAGAGTATTTACCGTATCCAGCACGGTCTCGCCCTTAGTCGTCGACATGCGTGCAGCATTCATATTGATAACATCTGCTGATAATCTTTTAGCAGCAATCTCGAATGTTGTACGCGTACGAGTGGAAGGTTCAAAAAATAGATTAACGACGGTTTTGCCATGAAGCAGGGGGATCTTCTTTATTCGTCGTTCACCGACCGACATAAAAGACTCGGCCTGGTCGAGTATATCAAGGATAGTTTGGCGTCCGAGTCCTTCGGTGGTTAAAAAATGACGTAACTGACCTTGGGGGTTAAATTGAAGGTTGGTGCTGTCGGACATTAACCGGTATTTTCTCTTTTCATTATGCGTAATTCAAGACATTCTGGCCCATTAAGTTTGATTTGCTGATGCTCATCTAATTGTAGATTTAACCCGCAAATATCAGCTTGAATGGGCAATTCTCTTTGTCCTCGATCGACAAGTACGGCTAACAAAACGGTTGCTGGTCGGCCATAGGAGAAAATTTCATTAAGTGCTGCACGAATGGTTCTGCCAGTTTGCAAAACATCGTCAACCAGAAGAATATTTCGACCTTCAATATCTTCCGGGAGAAAAGAGGTATTAACCTGGGGGTGTAGTCCGATGGTAGAAAAGTCATCACGATAAAATGTGATATCTATAGTGCCCAGATCGCTGGAGATTTTCAGTAATTCATGCAGGCGCTCAGCAATCCAAACTCCGCCGCTATGAATTCCTACCAACAGTGGATCTTCAGGCAAGATCGGACGCAATTGCTCGATCATCTTTTCTATAGTTTCGTCAACTGCGGGTAATTGGTGAATCAAAATAACTTCTCAGAATATACTCGGCAGCAAGTTGGTCGCGCTTAAGCTGTTTTTTCTTACTAAATGCTTTGCCGGCGGATAAGGTTTTGCGTAAATCGGTATTGGCTTCCTGGGAAGTCAGGTACTCGTTGATCCAGTATACAGGCAAGTCGAATCGCTTGTTTAGCTGTTTTCCGAAGGTGCGTGCCTGCTTACTGGTGAGGGTTTCTTCGCCGTTCTGGTTTAGTGGTAGACCAACGACTATTCCAACAGCATGCCATTCAAGAATGGCATCACCAATCTGGCTGAAGTGACTGCCTGATGACGTCACGACGATAGTTGCGATGCCTTGAGTGGTTCCGGTTAATGTCTGTCCAACTGCCATACCTATTTTTCGGCGCCCGTAATCGAGCCCAATATAAGTGGCAGCTAGCGTAGACACTATGCGTGGCCCGCATCGCTGGAGAGCGTTGTGATATCGATACCCAATTGTGCCGCAGAACTTTTCCAGCGCTTATCGATTGGAGTGTGGAATATTATCTGGCTGTTAGATGGGGCGTTAAGCCAGGCATTTTGTTGGATCTCATACTCCAATTGCCCAGCACTCCAACCTGAATATCCAAGAATAAACATGCATTGACCTGGCCCCTCTCCTCCGGCAATAGCCTGAATAATATCAATAGATGTAGTGAGTCCAAAATCATCTCCAATTCGCAAGGTGGATTCCCATTCTCCCTGGCCATGGTGCAAAACCATGCCCAGCTCCGGATGAACTGGCCCTCCGCTATAAACCCCTATCTGTTGGGCAGGGGCTTTTTCGTCTATTTCTATGTTCAGTTGGTTAAGAATTTCAGCTAGAGATAAACCTGATATCGGCCGATTGATGATAAGTCCCATGCTGCCATTCTCATCATGCTGGCAGACCAAAGATACGGTTTTTGCAAAGTTATCATCTTGCAGGGCGGGCATAGCGATCAGAAATTGATTCGTGAGGGACTGAAATTCCATTAATTCTGAATCAATGCGCTATTATGTAAAAACTGCCAGGTACGGGTAATGTGGATAGTATCTGCTTCTTTTCTTATTGAGTCGGGGAATGCGTCGTAAGGGGCCGCCATGGTTACAATTCGAACCGCTGCATCATCCAGAATTTTTTGCCCTGATGAACGCACCACGCTGACATGTTTGATATTGCCATCCGAGAGAATCGTAACGCTAAGTACTAAACTGCCGTTGAGTTGCTGATTTTTAGCGGCTTCGGGATAATTCAAATTTCCCACTTGTTCGACGCGACCGCGCCAGGATTCCATATAAGAAGCGTACTTATGCTCTTTGGTCCTTGAGCTGATGAATTTTTGTCGGTCGAGTTTTTGGCCTAAACTAAGTTGCTGCTGAAGTTCAGCTGACAGAGCAGAGCTAAGCATTGCTTGGCGTGCTTCATCGCTTAGTTCAAAGGGTTCGTCTTGATCCGGGTCAGTGTTGGTTTCGAGGGCTCCAATTTGTACAGAATCAGGCAATATGCGATAGATTAGGGTTAGTGTGGGTCTGGGCAGGGTCTGTTTTTCTGCGTTAATTCGGGCCGCTGTTCGAGTGATAGGATAGTTTAGATTCGGCAGTGGTGACGAAACCTGGCTTTCCTGCTCACCTAGGCCTCCGCCTTGTTGAGAATCGGCAGCAAATAGATCAGTGTCTATGTCCTCGTTGCTCGAGTTTTTGCTACTAACTACGGTGGTATTCATGCTCGGAAGCGCATTATCGGTCGATGAATTAAGTTGATAAGTGAATCCAATCCCCATAATAAGGGCAATATGGATCAACAGCGAAGTGAACAGAGTAAAACCAGCTCGATCTTTCTGACTCAACTCTGCTTGATTGGGAACTAAATTCATAAAATCATTGTCGATAGATGGTATCTCAAGCGGGTAGTGATTTTAACAAATATGTTACCCGAGAGTTCGCCAGCTTGAGAAAATAGAGAAGAGAATCAAGCCAAAACTTACACTTTAGTTAACGTCCCGTCTGAATAATGAATTTATGCAGTACAAAATTCAGTTGGCGAAACTATATACCCGCTTTTGGGGTTAGAATCAATTGAGCTAACGCAAACACCGGGGTATGTTCTGCGGATTCAGGGTACAATTGTAATGTTATTTATATAATTTACCCCGCTTATATTTGATTTTAAAAGTAAAGTTATGACGAAAATCATGGTGATTGATGACAGTAACACGGTTAGGATGGCGGCACAGTCTGTCTTAAGCAAAGCCGGTTATGATGTGTACACTGCCGAGGATGGCTTTTCAGCGATGTCTACTGTAAACGATCATCATCCGGATTTAATATTCATCGATATAATTATGCCCCGCCTGGATGGTTATCAGGCGTGCGCGCTGTTGAAGCGTAATCGTAAATTTCGTGAAATTCCAGTTGTCATGCTATCTAGTAAGGACGGGTTGTTCGATCGTGCGCGGGGCAGAATCGTGGGCGCAGAGGATCATATAAATAAACCATTCAGTAAGGAGGATTTACTGAATGCGGTGTTCAGATACGCAGGCGTGCCTAATAAGGTGGATCAGGGTTCGATAATTCCGGCACTAGAAATGTCAGTGGAGGAATTTAGTGACGAAGACTATTAACTGTTTTACCAAATATTAATTTCTGATTATTATATCGACAACAATCCATTGAAGCGGAGCATGGATTGGAATACATTATGGCAAAGGCATTTTGTCCAATAAAGTTAGCGATGGGGACGATTAAATGGCGATTGAAAAAGTACTGATAGTGGACGATTCTCCCACTGAGCAGCATTTCATCAGCGGGTTTTTAAAAAAACATGGGTTGGAAGTTATTACTGCTAATAACGGCGAGCAGGGCATAAGTATAGCTAAGTCTCAATTGCCCGATTTGATTTTGATGGATGTAGTTATGCCTGGTATGAATGGTTTTCAGGCTACACGGAAATTAAACAGGGACCCGGAGACGAAATCGATACCAGTGGTTATTGTGTCGTCGAAAGACGAGGTGACTGATCGTGCCTGGGGTATGCGTCAGGGTGCTGTGGACTACATTGTTAAACCGGTATCGGAATCATTGTTGATTAATAAAATTCGAGAATTATCTAGTGTCTGAAGGGCGTCAGGGTGCTTTAGAGCATACCCGTCGGTTACTTGAGGCGCAGCACAACGAAACCACCGGTCAGGAGAACCTCTGGCGAGCCCTCTCCCTGCAGGCCGGTGATGTGCCAATTTTGGTGCCAATTAATAATATCGTCGAGTTGGCAGTTTGCGAAAACATAACACCAGTGCCTTTGACGCATCCCTGGGTTAGGGGTTTAACAAATCTTAGAGGTCAACTATATACTGTGGTTGATCTTTCTGTTCTGATCGGAGGGGTGGAGACCAGACTAAGTCGGGATGCGCGAATTGTGGTACTCTCGGACGGTGGGTTAAACTCCTGTTTGTTGGTTAATGATGTGACCGGCCTTAAGGTTTTTGCGGAAGATCAGCCAAGATCTCCAGCAACCGGTATTGCCGTACAAAACTCCGATTATTTTACTGAGACAATCCATTCAGATGATGCTGAATGGATTGTATTGGATGTGGGGGCATTGGTTCGTGATGACCGATTTCAGGATGCAAGTCGGGTGAAAATAGCTCCGCTTTAAGATCGTTTGTGGTAAACGATAAAATAGAAAATAATCTTACGAGGGTGATGGGGCCGGAGTTGTCTCGCATTGTGGATAAATTATGAATTGGCGGTTTAACTGAGTAAGCGATATGGCTATTACCAATCAAAATGACTCTATCAGTGAGTTGGAAAGAAATCTGGGTATCAAACTCACCGATGACCCATCAAGTCCTATACCTGGAGCAACTCCTGCTGCCGATGATTTTAGCGAAATATTTCGAAATCTGTCGCAAAGTCAGGCAGAACCAAATGGGTCCGTAATTTCGATACAGCCAGAACGGTCCACGCCAGCGCGAACAGAAAGCCGGCGCAAACGTCGATCCGGAGTCTCGTCTGCCCTGGTTTTTGTAGTTTTACTAGTAATATCACTAGCTGTAGTTGTCGGAGCACTGGTAATTGATGCGGAACGTAGCTCAATTCAAGCTCGTCAGATTGAAATTGGTTCAAGATTATTGATGCTTTCTCAGCGCTTGTCCAGGCAGGCCCGAGAGGCGACATTAGGTGACAGTTCTGCATTTCCAGGTTTGGAAGATTCTCAGGCAGCGGTTAAAGGAGTGCTTCGTTCGCTCAAGTCAGGAGATGCGGCGATTGATGTTCAGGCGTTGAGTGCCGTGTCACAGGTTCAACTCGATAGTCTTGCAGCGGTATGGGCTCCGTTAGATGACGCTACTAGTCAGGTGGTAAATAATCAGCAATCAATTGCTAATGTTCGAAGTTCTCGTGATCGTATTAATAATGTCGTGCCTCTGCTATTGGCTCAATCAGACGAAGTTGTTGAAGCGTTGGTTCTGGAGAACGCAGATTCAACTTTAATTAATTTAGCCGGACGACAGCGAACACTGACACAACGAATCAGAGCGTCAGTAAATGAGTTTGTGCTAGGTGAGCCCGGTGCCGAAGTGGCGGCAACCCAGTTTGGACGAGACCTCAGATTATTTGGTCGTACTCTCAGAGTTCTGGATTCCAAAGTGTCTCCCGCTGTGCGAGCAAAGCTTGATAGTACACGAAGCACGTATCAGGAAGTTTCCTCTGCTGTAGAGCAGATATTGAGTGATGTGGCAAGCTTTTTTGGCACTCAGCAGGCGGCGAGAAATCTGGCTGGTGGCTCAGATAAATTATTACAGGCCTCGCAGAGTTTGGTGCGATCTATAGCAGATTCAACCCCGGTCCCCTATATAGGGGAACCATTGGCGATGTTAGCAGGTCCAGTAGCATCGACGGCAATCATAAGATGGTCACCGTGGTTTTTTGGTGCACTCAGTGTGGTGTTTCTTCTTGCTCTGTTAAGACTAGTGCTGGGTAAAGCCCAGACCCAGGTTCGCACAAGCACCGAGGCTAATCAGCAAACCCAGGAAGCAATTATGAAATTGCTGGACGAGATGAGTGATCTTGCTGATGGTGATTTGACTATACAGGCTGAGGTAACTGATCAAGTAACTGGTGCGATTGCCGATTCGGTGAATTTCGCTGTTGAAGAAATGCGTGAACTGGTCCTGCGTATCAACGAAGCAGCTCGTGCAGTAGGGCAGGAGACCCGAGATTCTCGTAGTACTACTGGCGAACTAACCAAGTCAGCCGAGCAGCAATTGCAGGCTATTAATATTGCTACTACTGAAATCCGTTCCATGGCTCAGTCCATGGCGGAATTGTCGGCTGAGGCAAATCAGTTCATGGATGTTGCCAGTAGCTCTCGTGAAGTTGCCAAGCGAGGTGCTGCTTCGGTTAGACAAACGATTCAAGGAATGAACGACATGCGTCAGCAGATTCAGGAGACGGCAAAGCGAATTAAGCGTCTTGGTGAAAGCTCCCAACAGATTAATGATATCGTTTCACTGATTACAGATATCGCTGAGCAAACCAACGTGCTGTCTCTGAATGCTTCAATTCAGGCAGCCATGGCCGGTGAAGCTGGTCGTGGATTTGCTGTTGTGGCAGATGAAGTGCAGCGTTTGGCTGATCGTTCGGGCCAGGCTTCGCGTCAAATTACCGAGTTAGTGAACACGATACAACGTGATACCAACGATGCAGTGACGTCTATGGAACAAGCCACGCGTGAGGTGGTTGAAGGCACCAATCTGGCTGACGCTGCAGGGCGGGCACTAGGTGAAATAGAGCGGGAATCTGACCAACTAACTAACCTAATTCAGGAAACTGCCCAGAAGACAATGCAGCATTCGCAGACTGCTACGGAAGTTTCCACTCGAATAGAGTCGATTCGGCAATCTACAGAGAATGCGGTGCAGGGTGTTCGCTCAACCGCGCAATCAATTAGTAATCTGGATCGGGTTGCCCAAGAGTTGCTCGAATCGGTTTCGGGATTTAAGGTGTAACTGACCACAACCTGTCGTACTTATGAGCACACTGCCTACCATCGATTCGGGGACCCTGGGCTGGGTAAAATCCGAAATCGAGGATACCGCGACCCAAGCGAAGGGTGCACTGGACAACTATACGGATAATACCCAGGATTTATCCGCAATTCGCATGTGTGCGACACATTTACACCAGATTCATGGCACTTTGTCGATGGTTGAACTAGATGGGCTGGCGCGCCTGGTTCAAGAATCTGAAAATCTGGTTCTCAAAGTTTCAGATGGTGGAATGCTCTGGAGTGGGGATATTCATAACGTCCTGAAGCGTTCAATAGATGATGTCTCCAATTATTTGGAAGCTCTGCAAAATCCGCCAATTCCCTCACCATTGCAGTTAGTGCCAGCAATAAATAATTTGAGAGGCGTGCAGAACGAACCAAGTATTTCAGAATTCGAACTTTTCAGTCCCGATTTGTCTTCTCGTCCACCAGATGCGAGCAAGCGTGCAAAGCTTGGTCCTGAAATGTTTGTCAAATTGGTTGATGACCTTCGGTCGAGATTCGAACGTTCATTGCTAGCCTGGTTACGAGATTCCCAAGATCGTGCCGCTATACAGGATTTTGGCAAAGTATTCTCTAATTTGATTGGTATTGAACGACGTGGCTCGCTGCGACAGCTTTGGTGGATCGCATCTGGTTTAAGTGAAGCGATGCTGGATGGTGCTCATCAGCCGAATGATGAAACCCGCCTTATATTTGCCCGTTTGAATGAGCAACTAAAGCTAATAAAGGAAAAATCTCAGACTGGTAGTCGCCATGCTCCGCCAGACGAGTTAATTAAACGAATTTTGCTTGTTCTTGCCTACTCGCCAAGCTCAAGCAAAATTGTTGAAAAAATTAAAACAAGCTTTAGCTTGGATGCCTGGGTTTCTTCTGCCAATGATCTAGGTTTGCCTAGTGTTGAGCAAATGGCAAAGTCTATGGTTACATTTGGTATCGAGGCAGATACAGAGTTGAACTCGGCACAGAATCTCCTTGCCCGGTATTTTTCTCCCCAGGGATATTCCGGAGAAGTTCTAGATCGCCTTGGTAGCCGGCTTGAAGCATTGAAAATTGCCGCACAACGAAATGAGCTTAAAGCGGTCGAGGATCTGCTAGAGGCTACTAGAGGTATAGTCTCAGGTTTAAGGCGAGGAAGTATCACAAATCTGGACCAGGTTTCGCTACAGATGGCCGGAGCGTTATTATTTATTCAGGACAGCGCTAGTGGTCAGATCAGACCTGGTGTGGAGTGGCGTCATCAAGCTGAGTCTACTATCCAAGAGCTGGTTAAGATTTCCAGCTCAGATTCTTCGGAACTCGATGTTCAAGCGTCAGGACCGGTTAATCTTGCGTCAGGTGGTGGCGGCCAGGAAGTGACTCGAGCGGCTGCGACAGAAGTCCGTAGTGAATTGCAATATGTAGAGCATAATTTGGAGAGGGTCGCGAGTAAGCATGCTTCGGTTTCTACATTAAGAAGTGTCGATGGTCATTTGAAGAGGGTCGAAGGGACTCTGGAGATACTCGAGCAGGCAGACGGTGCGATTCTGGCGGAGAAACTTAGAGAGTTTGTGTCCTCAGTAGTTGAGCAGGGGGTTGATCCCTCAAATCGGTCACTGGATGCTATGGCAATGGCTGTTGGTACATTATCTGCGGTGGCAGATTCATTGGGCCAGAGTGGTGGTATTCAAGTCCTGGGTAGTGCGATTGAACGCGCTATCAGAGAATTAAGCACATCTACATCACATGAGACTATCAAGCTGGAAGATTCCTCGAGCGCTGGGAAATTCGAATTGGATGTCGATGCTGATAGGGCGCCCGTTTCATCAAATCTCTCGCAAAAGCATTCGCCACTGAAAACGAGTTTTGCGGTAACAAGGGAAGTTCTGGAAATTGATTTTCCTGAACAACCTGAGTCTGAACCTGTGGTTAACTTGCCATTGGATCAGTCGGGAAGTCATATTGATACATCGGCCGTGGATGACGACGAATTCGTTGCAATGTTTTTTGAAGAAGCGACCGAAGTTGGCGAGCAACTGGAAAAATACGCTGGGAAGTGGCTTAATGAATCTGTCGATAATGCGACTCTTAAAGATTTACGACGCTGTTTCCATACCTTAAAAGGCAGTGGTCGTTTTGTTCAGGCTAAGGCAGTTTCGGAGTTATCCTGGTATGTGGAAGAGTTGTTAACCGACTACCTGGAAGAAGGTTTAACGCCTGACGAAGAGGTAAGAAAATTTGTCTTTAGTGCGTGGCAGGAACTGAAAAGCTATATAGCAACGGCGAATCCGGAACACCCTGCAGAGTTAATACATTGGAAACGTCAGGCAGAACAGCTTACAAGATCTAGATCTGACCAGAAAAGCGCGTTTGAACAGTCGACAGAAGTAAGTGTTGGTGAGGAATTTTCATCAATACAAAAACAGAGAGAATGGAGATCTGATACTCCACCACCATTGCCGGAGGTGACTTTTGCCCAGTCCAGCCCCATGCCGGCAGATGCTGGGGATGATGTTAATAGTGTTTTTCGATTGGAAATGGAAGGCCATATTTCATTGATTTCATCAGCGGTTGCTGATGCTCGTGCATCCATGGGTGAATGGACTATAACCGAAGACTTGCTTAGAACGACACATACCCTTAAAGGAGTTTTAAGATCTGTAGGGCTTACCAGCATGGCGGAGTCTGCTAATGCGCTGGATAGTTTGCTGGGCTTTAGCAACGAACATGGGGCGAGACTTGAAGAGGTAGATCTGGTATTGCTAGACCAGTGTGGCCGACTTTTCCGCTTTGCTATGAACAAGCTGGATGATGCAAACCGTCTACCAACTGATATGGCTCTACAGTTTGATGAGTTAGCGGTGGCTATGGGCGAAAGGCTTCGCTTTGTGAAAGGGGATGAGCCTAAGTTTAGTCCCAGCGAAATTTCTGTAACAAAGTCTGTAACAAAGGATGTTACAGCTATAGATATCCCAGCATACCACCCTGCCATCGATGAAGATGATGAATTGCTTGAAGCGTTTAAAGAAGAGGCTGCTGAAATATTGGATCGATTCGACTCGTCTGTTCAACAGATCGAGAAAAATGGGATATCAACCGCGATACTTTCCAGCCTGCGACGGGAATTGCATACCTTTAAGGGTGGGGCGAGAGCTATCGGTTGGACGTTGCTTGGAGATCTTGGTCACAATACAGAAACTCTATTAGAAAACAACGAACTCGTTCAAAATGCCGACACGTCACTGGTTTCATTGCTACAGGAATTTCGTGATCTATCCTCAGTTGTGGTTTCTTCCTCGCAACAATTAATGGCTGATGACATTGATCGGCTCAATATAAAAGTTTTATCTTTTGACGGTAGCGGGACTAGCGAGGCAATGTCGCCGTTATTTGATGCCGTTGTTGACGCAGAGTTGTTGCCTGCTGTTACACCATCTTTATCTTTGAGTGAAAATCAACGAGCAGATTTATCAGTAGGTGGCGGTGCTGAAGTACGTGCAGTGCGTGTTAGTACAGAAGTGCTTGATGAATTAGTAAACTATGCCGGCGAAGTGAGTATTCTGCGATCGCGCTTGCAACAGCAGATTTCCATGGTTAAGAGCAATCTTGGTGAGTTGAGTGGTAATGTTCGGTTATTCCGGGATCAACTCCGTGATCTTGAGATCGAGGCTGAATCTCAAATGATAGCGACTAGTGAACAATTTCGCGAAGATAATAATGCTATAGATTTCGACCCACTAGAAATGGATCGTTTTTCCCGTTTGCAAACTCTGGCTAGGGGCTTGAGTGATAACCTCAATGATTTGATTGCAATTCAGGCTGGTCTGACAGAATTTGCCGGTGACGCAGAAAATACGTTGCAACAACAAAGCCACATAAGTGATGGCTTACAAGAAGGATTGCTTCGCACGCGAATGGTTGCGTTTGCCAGTATCGTCCCGAGGTTACGCCATTTGTCGAGACAAACTGGCCGGGATCTGGGGCGAAGTGCGGCTCTTACGATCCACGGTGAGTTAGTGGAAATCGATCGTAAGGTGCTGGACCAAATATCAGTGGCATTTGAGCATATGATTCGTAATGCCATTGCCCATGGGATAGAAGGAGCCGAGGAACGGGTTGCGGCCGGCAAACCAGTAGAAGGCCGCTTGCGCATAAACATGGAGCAGGATGGTAATGACATCTTGATTGAATTTAGTGACGATGGACGTGGCGTCAATCGCACCGCTATTGAACAGAAAGCCAGGGCTAGTGGGATTTTACTACCGGGTCAGGAGCTGTCCGACGATGAGCTAATGGTTGTCCTCGCAACACCAGGCCTGTCAACAGCGTCTGAATTAACTCAGGTATCTGGTCGTGGTGTTGGCATGGATGTTGTTAGTGAAATGGTACGTCAATTAGGTGGCTCTATTACTGTGCACTCAGTGAGTGGCAAGAATACTACTTTCCGCATGCGCTTGCCGGTCACACTGGCTATAAGTCATGCGTTGCTTGTTTATGCCGGTGAGCAAATGTTCGCGCTTCCGGCCCGACTGATTTTCAACGTTCTACGTGTACCTGTGGCAGATTTGTTGCCGGGTAATAAAGACGCCGATGCTCAAATGCTCTATAACGATAAGAAGATTCCCTTATTAAATCTTGCTAATCGACTGGGTTTGCCATTTTCGGATAAAGATAAACGCACAGCCAGCGTGATTGTTGTTCGAGCAGGTTTACGAGAAATTGGTCTGAGAGTTGAGTCGGTTTCTGATACCCGAGAAGTTGTCGTTAAACCACTGGGTAAACAATTGCAGAATATTCCAGGCTTTGGCAGCGTAACGCTACTGGGTGATGGAAGTATCGTGCTTATTCTGGATGTCGGTGATTTGTGGCAAAACAGGCAAATTTCAGTACAGGCAGATGAATATCGTGCAGTGAGTTCAAGTTCATCTGAAAACAAAACCGTTATGGTGGTGGACGACTCGTTGACAGTGCGAAATGTAATGGGTCGTGATTTGCAGAATAATGGCTTCGAAGTAATTCTGGCTAAAGATGGTGTGGATGCTCTTGAACAGTTACGTCACGCCATTCCGGATATTATGCTCGTGGATCTGGAAATGCCTCGTATGGATGGTTTTGAGTTAACCCGACGCCTACGGGCGGACGATAACTTGTCCGCAATTCCTATTTTAATCATTACGTCTCGTTCAGGTAGCCGGCATCGCGACCAGGCTTTGGCTAATGGTGCGACCGGCTATATGACTAAACCTTATCGGCTTGACGACCTGGTGGCGAATATAACCGAGCTTACGACAACGGAAAGCCATGGTTTGGCTGGCGATCCTACTCTGCAGCTGGAGCTTAATAGCTGAGCCAGTTTCCTACAAATCGGGGTTTTTTGCCAGGTTCTGAACCTGATCTTGTCTCTGTCGCGAATTTGGTGCGAAACATTGGCGATCAGTATCTAGGAGGCGGGCAACCAGGCGTCGAAGACACAAGCAGGAAAGATGATGGCAGCTTAGTTACCCTAATTGATACAGCTATACAGACCGACTTGCAATTATCTCTAGGTAAGTGGCATCCAGAGATTCCTCTCCTGGGAGAGGAAATGAGTCATTTGCAACATTGTGATGTAATTCAAAGCTCCAGCGGATGTTTCTGGGTGCTCGATCCGTTAGATGGCACAACTAATTATGTTGCCGGATTTCCTTTTTATGGTGTGTCATTGGCTCTGATTAAAGACTTTCGGCCCTATCTGGCCATCGTCTACGACCCAGTGCGTAAGGAATTATTTACTGCTGAACGCAACAAGGGTGCATGTTTAAATGGTGAAAAGCTTGTTGTGGGCACACAAACAGAAATTGGCGAGTGTGTTGCGAATGTTGACTACAAAAGACTGACCCGAGAACTCGCCCATAGGCTGGTACTTAGCCCGCCTTATCGATCACAGCGAAATCTGGGCGCCTGTGTTCTTGAATGGTGTTGGCTGGCAGCTGATCGATTTCAGATTTACCTTCATGGCGGGCAAAAATTATGGGATTATGCGGCTGGGTTGCTAATACTCGAGGAGGCTGGCGGTTTGGCCTTAACATTTGACGGAGAATCTATTGACTGCTCCGGCCTGGGTAAGAAATCTGTAATTGCCGCAGCGAATAGCCGTCTACAGAAACATTGGGTAAGCTGGCTGGATAATGCGATGCGTTATTAGCTTGCAAAGTTTTCCGTAGATAATCCCAGTCGTTATGAAATTATTATATCCAAATAGCGTATATGGAATTGAATGCGGCAAAGGTAATTGCCGTTTGGTACTAGCTGAAAATTATTCCACAGATAAATAATTTTTACTGGAAGTTGCCGACACTTGTGGGCATAGTCCAGTTGCGATTTTTCTACTTTGACCAGACTGAAACCCGAATATAAGTGGGTTTTTGTATTGGATTACTGCAAACACCGTTTTTTCAGAGAGTTTACATTTCATGGCCGATACGAATCCCGTTAATAGCCCGAGCCGCCTTGATAAGGCGAATGCCATTCGTGTGCTAAGTATGGATGCTGTACAAAAAGCCAAATCAGGTCACCCTGGCGCGCCTATGGGTATGGCGGATATTGCAGAAGTTCTTTGGGGCGACTATATAAAACACAGTCCGGCAAACCCAGAATGGTTTGATAGGGATCGATTTGTTCTCTCAAACGGCCATGGCTCAATGCTAATTTATTCATTACTCCACCTGACCGGTTATGAACTCTCAATTGAGGATTTAAAAAGTTTTCGCCAGCTTCACTCAAAAACTCCAGGGCATCCTGAGTATGGATATGCGCCCGGGATTGAAACAACTACTGGTCCACTTGGGCAGGGCATAGCTAATTCCGTTGGAATGGCAATTGCAGAGAAAGCGCTTGCTGCACATTTTAATCGACCCACCCACGAAATTGTTGATCATCGAACCTGGGTATTTTTGGGTGATGGCTGCATGATGGAGGGTATCTCTCATGAGGCCTGTTCTTTAGCGGGAACACTTGGACTAGGCAAGCTCACGGCATTTTGGGATGACAACGGAATCTCTATAGATGGGGCAGTAGAAGGCTGGTTTACGGATAATACTCCGCAGCGATTCAAGGCCTATGGTTGGCACGTTATAGAAGCTGTTGATGGGCATGACCCGGATTCCATCAGTGCAGCAATAGATGCAGCAAAGGCTGAAACCGGTAAACCCACACTGATTTGCTGCAAAACGATTATTGGATTTGGATCTCCGAATAAGCAAGGTAAAGAATCCTGTCATGGAGCTCCTCTGGGAGATGACGAAATACAACTTGTGAGGGAAAGTATTGGCTGGCCACATGGGCCGTTTGAAATTCCAGATGAGATTTACTCAGCCTGGAACGCAATAGATACTGGGAATAAATTAGAAGTCGAGTGGCATGAACAATTCGCAGCCTACCATGGTGAGTTTCCTCAATTAGCCGAGGAGTATGAGCGTCGTATGAAGGGTGATTTGCCTTCAGACTGGGCTAGCAAGTCAGCTGAATTTATTGCCCAATGTAATGCCACCGGAGAATCTATTGCCTCCCGGCAGGCATCGCAAAAAACCCTCAATGGTTTTGGACCATTATTACCGGAGCTGCTAGGTGGTTCTGCTGATTTGGCAGGCTCAAATCTAACGCTCTGGAGCGGTTCAAAACCAATTTCGCGCACAGATGGCGATGGCAACTACCTATATTATGGTGTCAGAGAATTTGGTATGTCGGCGATCATGAACGGCATCGCTTTACATGGCGGATACATTCCCTATGGCGCGACATTTCTCATGTTCTCGGAATATGCACGTAATGCGCTTAGAATGGCAGCATTAATGAAAATTCGTGCAATTTTCGTATACACCCATGACTCAATTGGCTTGGGGGAAGATGGCCCAACCCATCAGGCTGTTGAGCAGACCGCTACTCTACGAATGATTCCGCGCATGTCGCTATGGAGACCTTGTGATACCGTAGAAAGTGCTGTGGCATGGCAATTTGCTGTTGAGAGAGAAAATGGACCGACAAGTTTGTTGTTCTCTCGTCAGGCCTTGCCCTTCCAGAGCCGCACTGATCACCAAATAAAGTCAATCAATAGAGGCGGTTACACGCTCAGAGATTGTGAAGGTGATCCAGATGCCATCATTATTGCAACAGGGTCCGAGGTGGGACTTGCAATGGATGCTGCAACTGAACTGTCATCAAGGGGACGCCGAATCCGAGTGGTATCGATGCCTTCAACTGATGTTTTTGACGTCCAAAGCAATGAATGGAAGGAATCTGTATTGCCAGCTTCAATTACTGCCCGTGTTGCGGTTGAGGCAGGTGTTACTGCAGGCTGGGCAAAGTATGTTGGCTTATCAGGACGGGTTGTTGGCCTCGATACTTTTGGTGAATCTGGACCTGCCGGGGAAGTATTTAGGCATTTTGGCTTTACGGTTGATAACGTGGTTGCAAACGTAGAAGCAGTTTTGGCCTGAAAGCTGTAAAATGTACGGCCAATGTTTTCCGATTATTATTAATGTTGAGTTTATTATATGAGCATAAAAGTAGGTATTAACGGTTTCGGCCGTATTGGCCGTATGGCGTTCCGGGCTATTGCAGCAGAATTTGACGACATTGAAGTTGTCGGAATTAATGATCTTCTCGAGGCAGACTATCTTGCCTATATGCTCAAGTATGATTCTGTTCAGGGCAATTTTAAGGGTGACGTATCCAGTGATGGCAGCAATCTGGTTGTAAATGGCAAATCAATCCGATTGACTGCAGAGCGTGATCCCGCGAATCTAAAATGGGATGAGGTTGGCGCGGACATGATTATTGAATGTACAGGATTCTTTTTAACAGAGGAAACTTGTCAGAAACACATCGATGCCGGCGCGCGTAGAGTGCTTCAATCAGCTCCTTCAAAGGATGCCACGCCGATGTTTGTTTACGGTGTAAATCATGAAACATATGCTGGTCAGGCAATCGTTTCTGCGGCGTCCTGTACTACCAACTGTCTCGCGCCAGTAGCTAAGGTGTTAAACGATAAGTGGGGAATTAAGCGCGGCTTGATGACCACAGTTCATGCGGCTACAGCAACCCAGAAGACGGTTGATGGCCCTTCAACGAAAGACTGGCGTGGCGGTCGTGGAATTCTAGAGAATATCATTCCTTCTTCAACTGGGGCGGCTAAAGCTGTGGGTGTTGTTCTACCTGAATTGAATGGCAAACTGACCGGCATGGCATTTCGTGTGCCTACATCCGATGTGTCAGTGATCGATTTAACGGTAGAACTCGAGAACGAGGCGTCTTATGCAGAAATTTGTGCAGCTATGAAGGAAGCCTCTGAAGCTCCCGGAATTGGTGAGACACTTGGTTACACTGATGAAAAGGTAGTAGCAACTGACTTTCGCGGTAATACTAATTCTTCGATTTTTGATGCCGAGGCTGGAATTGCCCTAGATTCAACCTTTGTTAAGGTGGTTTCCTGGTACGACAATGAATACGGCTATACCTGCAATATGCTTCGATTTGCTCAGCATGTAGCAGTCAACTAACACAACATTTTTTAATATTTGTTTGGCAAGACACCAGACTGAGTGCGAAATGAAATTTTACTTTTTCGCTCAGTTTTACAGACCAAAAGCTACTGGACTGATTCAATCGTTTTTCAGATGAGAGTCACGAAGTTTTGCTAAGCCGACCTCATCTTAACGCTTCCAGTACACGTCAGAAGCCAGACACCCATTATTGATTGTAAGGATTTATTTTTATGCCTTTTATCAAACTGACTGATCTTGATATTGCCGGTAAGCGGGTGCTCATACGTTCAGATCTGAATGTGCCGGTGAAAAACGGCAAGGTTAGCTCTGATGCTCGTATAACCGCGTCGATGCCAACGATTGAATATGCAATGGAGGCAGGTGCTCGAGTGATGCTCATGTCGCATCGTGGTCGTCCGGAAGAGGGGGTTTATTCAGAAGAGAACTCCATGGCACCCATAGCCCATGACCTGAGCGATAAGCTAGGCCGTGAGGTGCGTTTGATAAGGGATTATCTCAGTGGTAATTTTGATGTGGCCAAGGGCGAGGTTGTATTGCTCGAAAATGTTCGTTTTAATGCTGGTGAGAAAAAGGACGATGAAGCGTTATCTGCCAGTTATGCCGCATTGTGTGATGTGTTTGTTATGGACGCTTTTGGAACCGCACATCGGGCCCAGGCGTCTACTCACGGTGTTGGCCACAAAGCGGACGTAGCCTGCGCGGGTCTATTATTATCCAGTGAACTGGATAATTTGGCCCGTGCCCTGGCTAACCCGGCTCGCCCCATGGTCGCAATTGTTGGTGGGTCTAAAGTTTCTACCAAGCTTACTGTTCTGGAATCTCTGGCAGAAAAAGTTGACCAGTTAGTGGTTGGTGGTGGTATCGCCAATACTTTTCTTAAGGCAATGGGTAAAAACGTCGGCAAGTCACTATGCGAGGACAATCTGGTTGGGACTGCTCGAGATTTGGTGGAAAAAATGCAATCTCGAGGTGCTAGAATTCCTATCGCTACTGATGTTGTTTGTGGCAAGAATTTTAGTGAGACAGAACCCGCTATATTAAAGTCGGCAGAGCAGGTAGATAATGATGAGTTAATTCTTGATATCGGACCTGATTCAGCGAATGAATTGGCAGACATTATTTCTCGCGCCGGTACAGTAGTCTGGAATGGACCGATCGGTGTTTTTGAATACGATCAATTTGGCGAGGGAACTAAAACAGTTTCCATGGCCATCGCCAACTCGAAATGTTTTAGTCTTGCAGGCGGTGGGGATACCATAGCTGCAATTCAAAAATACGGGATTTATGACAAGATATCCTACATCTCCACCGCTGGCGGTGCGTTCCTGGAATATTTGGAAGGTAAAACTTTACCCGCGGTAAAAATGCTTGAAGATCGCGCCAGTGAGCAAATGTAGTAATTGCCCGGCTGGCACCCCAGACAGATTTAAGTTTAATCGTATTATATTTATTAAGAGGACAAATTTATGTCACTAATTTCAATGCGTCAATTGTTAGACCATGCGGCGGAACGCGGCTATGGTTGCCCTGCCTTTAACGTTAATAATCTAGAACAAATGCGCGCAATTATGGAGGCTGCAGACGAAACCGATAGCCCGGTAATCGTTCAAGCATCTGCCGGTGCACGATCCTATGCCGGAGCGCCGTTTTTGCGGCACCTAATCCAGGCAGCTATTGAAGAATGGCCACATATACCGGTTGTTATGCATCAGGATCATGGTGCATCTCCTGCGGTATGTCAGCGCTCAATACAGCTGGGTTTCAGCTCGGTAATGATGGATGGGTCACTGGGTGAAGACATGAAAACTCCAATGGACTATGGATACAATTCCAGCATTACACGACAAGTAGTTGAACTCGCACATTCCTGTGGTGTGTCCGTTGAAGGCGAACTTGGTTGCCTGGGCTCTCTTGAAAGCGGCATGGCAGGTGAAGAAGATGGTTCTGGTGCTGAGGGTGTGTTGTCCCATGACCAGCTATTAACTGATCCAGAAGAAGCAGCGCAGTTTGTAAAAGATACCCATGTGGATGCGTTAGCAATAGCAATTGGTACTAGCCACGGTGCCTATAAGTTTACCCGTCCGCCTACTGGCGATACCCTCGCTATTGATCGTATTAAGGCGATCCATGCAAGAATTCCGGATACCCATCTAGTAATGCACGGCTCGAGCTCTGTTCCTCAGGACTGGCTTGCAATCATTAATGAGCACGGTGGTGAAATGGGTGAAACCTATGGTGTGCCTGTTGAAGAAATCGCCGAGGGCATAAAACATGGTGTGCGCAAGGTCAACATTGATACGGATTTAAGAATGGCATCTACCGGTGCAATTCGAAAACACATGCATGATAACCCCTCCAATTTTGATCCACGTAAATATTTGGCTGCGGCCACAGCCGGTATGAAACAAATATGCAAAGAACGCTATGAGGCTTTTGGTACAGCGGGAAATGCATCCAGGCTTAAGTCCCAGAGTCTGGAAGTAATGACAGCCCGTTATTTAGGTGGCGAGCTGGATCCAAAAATTAACTAACAGAAATTCTCGTTAGAGAAAAAGGGTGACAATAAGTCGCCCTTTTCTATAGTAATAAATATCGTATAGAAAATTCTCAGTGACTATTGCTGGATACGTTCTGTTTGTAACGGGCAAATTCGACTAAATTCAAATATATTGCCTGCTATGGAATTAAAAAGCGCCCCCCCTAAGTCCTGTGCGAATTGGTGGATAAATCTGGTTGGTCTAGGCTTCCTTTTTATGGGTGTGTGGGTTCTAACGACAGTTCGCCACCAACAGCCACTAGTAGAGAGTGTTTACTTCTTACTGTCGTTTGTTTTATTACCGATACTTGTATTGGAATTCTTCTTTCTTCGGCCAGATATTTTAAGGAATATTCGGCAACCTTCCATACTTTCTAGAGCCAGTCCCAAACGGGTAGTTATTAAATTATCTGCGCTATACGTAGTCTATCTGACTCTGGCATTTGTATATTGGCTGTTACCAGAATACGCAGGCTCGTTCTATGCGCCATTTTGGAATTATGTGCTGCCGGCGGTGCCATGGTTGGTAGTGCTGGCTATCCCATATTTCTGGTTGGTCGATTGCCTACAGGAAGAGCCCGAGGATGAATATTACGCACTGGGTAAGTTTTTATTTCGAATACCAGAATACGATAAAGAACGTATTGGGCAATTGGCTCTGGGGTGGGCCGTCAAAGGGTTTTTTCTTCCCTTAATGATTGTTTACCTGGGTGGGAATTTGCTGGATATAACCAGTGGAAAATATACTTTAGAAAGTATAACTGCTAGCTTCGGTACGTTCTATGATTGGAGTTGGAAGCTTCTATTGGTCGTGGATCTGGCTTTTGTATCAATGGGTTATTCGGTGACATTAAAGTTGATTGGTTCCAACATCCGCTCCACGGAACCCACCATGCTGGGTTGGACGGTGGCTCTCATTTGTTATGAACCCTTCTCCAGTACGATTTTCTCACTTTACACTGAATACAATCTAGATAATTTTGGCTGGGGAGAGTGGCTGGCCGATGCTCCATTAGGCTATAAGATCTGGGGTTCTTTAATCCTAATGCTCATGTGGATTTACGCTCTTGCATCGGTTTCGTTTGGTCATCGGTTTTCCAATTTAACCCATAGGGGAATTATTACCAATGGACCCTTTCGCTTCAGTAAACACCCAGCTTATATTAGTAAAAATATTTCCTGGTGGATGATTTCAATTCCGTTTATTGCCATTAATAGCGATTTTTTATTGGCTTTTAAGCAATGCTGTCTTTTGTTGCTAGTTAACTTTATATACTTTATGCGAGCACGAACTGAAGAACGTCATTTGTCTAGAGACCCTATATACCGAGAGTACACCGCCTGGATAGCGGAGTATGGCTTAATCGCCCGGATCAAAAAACGATATATATTGACCTATAGGTTTCTCCAGTCGTAAAAAAGTGGGTCTGGAAAGACCCGCTTTTTTTACCCGTATTTCTATTAACTTTCTTCTAGCTTTCTTCAACTGGTGCTTTAGTGGTGCCTGCTCTTTTAAAAAACTCCGTTTTTTGTTGTTAGTTAACTTTATATATTTTATGTGGGCACGAACAGAAGAACGCCACCCATCCAAGGATCCAACAAACCGTGAATTCTCAGCCTGGATAGAGGGGTATGGTTTCATCGCCAGGATGGAAAAGAGGCTTTATTTAGTATATAAATTTCTTCAGACATAAAAACCTTGCGTCTGAAATTCCCGAGTAGAAAATTTGACTCTGACCATGGCCACTATGGTTTTTATTGATTCTACTAATATTTCTGGCCGTTTTGCGTCATTATTTGATTGAGTTGTGACTAATTATCCTATCGTTTTACCGCAGTGAGACCGTTTCTGGTGCAGGATGGATGTAGCGATCTGCCATCGTCTCTAGACTTGTGCGGCGATTTCTTCTAGCTTTCTTCTGCCGGGGCTTCGGGAGAGCTTGTAAACGAAGGAATTGCATTTAAAAACTCAGCATAATTTTCAGGATTTGCCCATTGCAGATAGGTTTCTGGCTTAATGAATGCTGCATAATTAGCGGGTTTTAACCACTGAATGTAGGCGCTAGGG